>NZ_LMCK01000012.1:0-40460 GCF_001623165.1 Pseudovibrio sp. WM33 | reverse complement strand
TAACTATAGGCGTGGACCACTTCAAAGGGGGAGGCTCAAGAAGCTGAGGAATAATAATTAATCGGCAAACCTTCTTTTGCGGCAGTGCAGACGTCATGCAACTATCATGTTTTGCGTTTAGTGCTCAATTGAAGTGAAGTGTCACCCCTCTCTTACCTTTGGTAATTGTATTTAAATGGCCTGCGCCTTTAAATAGGTCTTGCGAGCGGGTTGCAGCTTCTGTGATGGCCGCTTTTGTGGGGTGTAACAAAGGGCGAACGATGGAAGAGATTCTCGAAAAGCTGGAAGCTGCGATTGCACAGGAGGATTGGGCGGTAGCGGAAAAGTACATTCTTCTCATGCTGGAGGAGGATGAGACCAACCCGAGCCTTTGGTACAACCTTGGCCTTGTGCGCCGCCGTGCGGGCAACAATGTGCAGGCCCTTGAGAATTTCGAGAAGACACTGGACCTCAACCCGCAACACAAAGGCGCGATGTTTGAACGGGCTGCGGCTTGTCTGGACATGGAGGATTTCACCGCAGCGCTCAATGACTTTGCCGAGTTCACCGCCGCCTACCCTGATGATAGCGATGGTTTGCTGAACCTTGCCCGCATTGCACTGCACATGGAGGTTCCGGACCTGGCCCTGCAAGCCTTCCAAAAACGGGCTGAGCTGGAGAATGATGCTGAGAATATTCTTGGTGCAGCAGAAGCCATGCAGATGCAGGGCAATGATGAAGGCATCAACATGTTGCGACGATTGTTTGCCAACAATCCTCCTGTGCGTCCTGAATTGCTGAAAATTATGAGCCAAGGATCCTTCGGGCGCGTGCCATTGAACTCGAAAGCTGTGCTTCCATAAGACGGTCTATGACTGGCCTCTTAAGCTTCAACAGACCGTTTGGCACGGACAGATTTGCGGTAGTGGCCCGGTTCTGCCTGTAATTTACCTTGTGTGTCCAGATGGGTTTCAAATTCGTCTTCATCCATCGGAGCGCAATCCAGCTCCAACGCCTCTCGCTTGAATGGGAAAGCTTGTGCGATTGGAGTGCCTGCTTTTAGCGTGCCTTCGAATTTTGGGTCTTTCCAAAGCGCTGGAAAATGAACGAAGCCACCTTTGAAGCGGTCACAATCCACCACACCTGCCAGTGTTCTGAACGGCAGTTCCTCGCGGTTGAGCGGATGGGTGAAGAGCAGTGAGATGCCTTCAGGGGCCTCGATGCTCCAGAAGTTGTTGAGCTTGATGATGAAATCACCCGGATTCGTGCCCAGCGGAGCACCGGTTGCCTGTTCTGGCACATGCAGGCCGATGGGTGAGCGGGTTTGTTGTGCCTTAGGTGAGACTGGCTTTGGCCAGTGCCATGAGAACTCGCCGCCTTTCATCGTCACATCACAGGGCAGCTTGAAGAGGATGCCCGTTGAAAAGCCGTCGATGATTGGTGGGCAGTGTTTGAGCGTGCGCACCTGTTCGTTGCCCAGCAACTCACTTTCAGCCGTTGAAGGGATGTCTTTCAACCAGTCAGGCAGTGATGCCTTTGCTTCTACCGGCTCAGGAATATGTCCGTGAAGTTCTGGCAGGCAACGAAACTTGAGCTTCATGAAGGCTCCTAAATACGTCTCTTAATCTGAAATCCGGCGTCATCTTTCGGTAAAACGCCTTAGAGTTTCACGATGGCAGTTTTCAGCTTGTTCAGGCAGTAGGCCCATCCGGCGCTGGAGTTCATGGCACGCAGGTATTCCCGCCAGCCGTCTCCGTAGCGCTCGAAATGACTATGCACCAGTTTGAGCTGCGTTCCACCCTCAACATCTGAAAACTGAATTGTGACGATGCCAGCTTTTTGCGGGTCTTCAATCAGCAGGCGCTTGGGCGAGATCTGCCAAGCAAGGACAATCTTGCAGCCCTCCTCCAGCTCCTGAATGGTGCCCCAATGCAGGCGCCTGCCGTCTTCCACATCTTCAAAACACGAACCGCCCACCAGTGGCTCGATGCCGAGTACACCCTCAGGTGCAAACCTGTACTCTGCGGGCCACCAGGCGTCGATTTTCTCCAGAAAGCACGCATAGGCGCTTTGAGTTGATGCAGGCAGAAGCACCTCTGCCTTGCATAGTGAAAATTGCTCCAAGACGCCCGTTTCGCCTGATGTCATCGCATCCCCCAATTACACTCAACCGCGTCCCTTCCTACGGCGAGCCATCACGTAGACTGTAGCAGCAATTATCGTAATTGCTACAAAGAGAACACCGATGACATTGATGACAGGGGATATGCCAAACCGCATGCGCGCACCAATCTCCGTGACCAGTGTCCAGCTTGGGCCAATGGCAAAGAAGGTGGTGTTGTAGTTCTCAATAGACTGCAGGAACGAGATTGCAGCAGCTGTGAGAATGGTCGGCATGAGGAATGGCAGTGTGATCTTGCGGAACACAAAGAACGAGGAGGCTCCCAGATCCAACGCCGCTTCTTCCTGCACGATATCCTGCCGTTGCAGGCGTGCCATGAACATGAGCATGCAGTAGGAGGCGATGAAGCTGGACTGCGCAATAGTTGCGGTCAGCAGGCCACCTTCCACCCCGAAGGCATCCCGCCAGAAGATGAGCGTGGTTGCCCCCAGCACGATGCCCGGAGTGAGCATAGGCGACACCAGCACTGTGTAGAGGAATGTGGTGGCTTGGGATTGCAGGCGTGTGAGCAACAAAGCCCCAGCCAATCCAAGTGGGATTGAGATGACGATGACGCCCAGCGCGATAATCAGCGAATGCCATAACCCGTCTATGAAACGCTGATCCTCCGGCAGTGCACGAAACCAGTCCAGCGTGAAGCCTTGCCAGTCGATGACAGATGGAGTCGGTGATGCGTTGAAGGCTGCAATCACCATGAAGATCATGGGCAGGAACATGTAGGCGAAGAAGATCACCAGATAGCCATTGAGGATGGTGGCGGCCCAATCAATAGGAGATTTCACCTGTTCTTTCATGGCGCCGCTTTCAAGTGTTGTTGTTGTCATTTCGCGATGTCCCGAATGCCGACGCGGAAGACCCACATGTTGAACAGAATGAAGACAATACAGGCCACCAACAATGCCAGCGAATAAGCGGCGCCCTGGTTCCAGCTGTCGGCCTCAAAGAAACGGCGATAAATCACCTGAGAGAACCAGTCGGGGTGCAGGCCACGGCCCACAGCACTTGGAACGGCGATGGAACCCGCAGAGAGCATGAAGGTCATGATCGCGCCAACGGCAATACCGGGTTTGGCGTGCGGAAGAACCACGCGCCAATGAATACGCCATGTGGACGCGCCCAGATCCTTTGCCGCTTCGATCTGGTTTTTGTCGAGCGTATCAACCGTGTTGTAAATTGGGAAAACCATGAAGAGCACGTAGGCGTAGACCATTACGGTGAACACGGCACCATTGGAGGCAACAAAGCGGAAGCCTTCGCCAGCTTCCATGTTGATGATGCCCAGCAGGTCCAGCAAGCCGTTGAGCACGCCTTGCTTTTCCAGGATCATGATCCACGAGAAGATGCGCAGCAGCTCGTTGATTGCGTAGGGAATCAGAAGGCCAAGCATCAAGATTGCAAGCTTGTTACGGTTCGTGGTCATCGCAACGGCGTAGGCCACTGGATAGCACAGTGCAAACGCCAGAATGGTGACGCAGAGCGCGTAGATGATGGTGGCAAGGAAGATTTGGAAATGCACAGAACTCATCATGGTGAAGTTCTTGAGCGAATAAGAGGTATCCAAGCCGACAGCGTCTGTCGTGGATTTCTCAGTTATTTCCAGCGCAGCAATTTGGGCTTCCAGCTCGCCTTTTTGCGCGAGTAACGGTGCTTCTTCGGCCTCAATTTCAGCAAGGCTGCGGCTTACCGCGCTTGTGTTGCCTGGTGATGGTGCGCCAAACGGGTTCAGGCCTGATGTATCGTTTGCTTCTGGTACCGACGGCGTTCCGAATGGATTGAGGCCGGAGGTATCATCAGAGGGTGACTGTGTACCAAACGGATTGAGTGCGGAGGCACTGTCTTGCTGAGGAGCAGTGGACGTGCCAGCAATCAGATCTTCTTTTTCGGCCTGAAGCTCCACCAGTCTGGTGTTGATCTGGAACACGTCTTCATAGGCGCGGTCAATTTCCAACGCCAGCGTTGCTGCGGCTCCGCCCCTGTCTTCATAGGTGAAGGCGCGGTCGATCATGGACATTTGCGGCAGCACAATCAGCACCACAATCCAGATCGCAGCCAGGCCTATAAAAAGTGTGGTCAGGCCTTTGCCATAACTCTTGATCAGACTATTCACTGGCCAGCTCTCCCGGACGCATCACTACGGCATCTTGCGCAGCAAACCAGAGTTTCTGGTCAGCGCCCAGAGGCTGGTGGGTTTGCTCAACATTGGTCACGTGGATTGCAACAGGCTGATCCCCTGCCCGCATATGGAGGTTCACAAAAGGGCCTTCCATGTCTCGGCGCTCTAGAATTGCGGAGAGGCCGTTTTGCTGGCCCTGCTTTTCTTCCAGGGTCATTCGCTCAGGACGTACGAAAAGGATGGCCTCCTCTCCCTCATTCAATCCGTGTGCGTTCTGGCCAAAGAGCTTGCCTTGCGATGTTTCCAGAATTGCGAAGTCGCCTTCTTTGCCAATGACTTTGCCTTTGAAGATGTTCTGCTCACCCACAAAGCTTGCCACAAAGGGCGTTTTGGGGTGCGCGTAAATCTCGTCAGAGGTGGCAACCTGTTCCACCACGCCTTTGTTCATGACTGCAACACGGTCTGACATGGTCAGTGCTTCGCCCTGATCGTGTGTGATGTAGATGAAGGTTACACCCGTTTTACGCTGCAGGTCTTTCAACTCTGCGCGCATGTGCTGGCGGAGTTTGAGATCGAGTGCGGAGAGCGGTTCATCAAGCAGGAGCACGGAGGGCTCAACTGCAAGGGCGCGGGCAATAGCAACGCGCTGGCGCTGTCCGCCTGATAATGCAGTTGGCAGTTTGTCGCCCTGACCATCCAGCGCGACCAGAGACAAAAGCTCCTGCGCTTTTTCCTGCCGGGTCTTCTTTGCAATGCCGCGCGCTTCCAGACCGAAGGCAATGTTGTCTCGCACGCTCATGAGCGGAAACAACGCAAGGTTCTGAAAGATCAGAGCGGTTGGTCTGGCGTTTGCACGGATGCCGGACATGTCTTTCTCGCCGATCACGACACGGCCCTGTGAAGGGGTGAGAAAGCCGGAGATCATGCGCAAAATGGTTGTTTTGCCACAACCAGACGGGCCGAGGATGGAGAAAAACTCACCAGCGTTGATCTTAAGGTCAGTGGGCTGGACGGCGACGAAATCGCCAAATCTCATGGAGAGGTTTTCAAGAATTACATCATTGCCGTGCATGAAGTGCCTATTGCTTCGCTTCAATCTTTTAAAGATTGGAAATCTGGGTTTTCTGCGTGCCTGACACTTTGACCAGTGCACAGTCCTTGCTCACAAGGTGCGCAGTCTTGCTGCTGCATTTCTTAGGAGCGGATGTGCAAAGCGCGGCTGATGCCGCGCTTTGCTGCCAACGTCGTTATGCGTTGGTGATTTTGTCAACGTATTCCTGACGCAGCGGGGCGAACCACGGCGTATCTGCCGGGTACCACCACAGGTTCGCCAGCGTGTCGTTGTTGTAGATTTCCAGGAACTGCTTCTTGTAGGTTTCGCCAGCATGGTTTGCAGCGCCTACAACGGCTGAGTTGTAGCCGGTGTTTGAGCTGAACATGCCTGCCATTTGCGGATCAAGCATCGCATTGATGAAGGCGTAAGCCTGCTCTGTGTTGGCTGCACCGCTTGGAATGCCCATGGAGTCCATCCAGGTCATGCCACCTTCTTTTGGCATGCGGTACTTCCATTTCGCATCTTCACGGCTGAGCAGCAGACCCGTTGTGTCCCATGTCTGGCCGATAGACGCGCCAGCCTGTTTGAAGGCGTTTGTTGCTTCGGTTGCGTTGTTCCAGAACGCAGCAATGTTTGCTTTGCGCTCAATGATGAACTTGGCCACTTCGTCCCAAACGCGGCGGGCGTCTTCCTCGGTCTTGTAAACATCGAGCATACGGTCAGATTTCACTTTGCCGATTGCATCGAGGTATAGGCCGGTGCCGATCAGAGCGGATTTCTGGCGGAAGGCAGCCTTGCCTTTTGCTTCCGGTGCCCAGAGGGAACCAAAGGAAACTTCGTCGTTTGACAGCGGGAATACGGAGCTGTCGAAGGTGATTGCCTCTGTGCCCCAGTCGAATGGCAGCAGCATGCGCTTGCCGCGGTAGGTACCGCCCAGCTTTACGCTGTCGCGCAGCATGGAAGGCACAACAGCATCAACCTTGAGCTTGCTTTCATCAAGAGGAGCCAGCAGGTCATCCGGGTAATAGTTGGCGCCGTTGGTGATGGATGGGAAGATCACGTCAAAGCCCTTGCCGCCAGCTGCTTTCAGCTTCTGCTCAGCTTCATCGTTGGAGCCAAAAGTGGACAGGTTGATCTTGATGCCTGTGTCACCTTCAAACTTCTTGATCATGTTGTCCTGAACGTAATCGCCCCATGCGAACACATTCACCTGACCAGAAGATGCCAGCGCATCAGAGGCCTTCAAAATTGCAGGAGCGGCAATCGCAGCAGCGGAGGCTGCGGCAGTGCCTTTTAAAACTGAACGACGAGAGATAGACATTTACGGGCCCTCAAGAGACAAAGAATTCTTAATAGCAACCGAGGCGCGATACTTAGATTCGGCGCCCCTCCGGTTCCATCACCTAGGCAGCTAACTGCAACCTGTGACAGACCCATGACAATTTACGTATATTAACTTATGGAGCGTAGCTCATTATTAGCGGGCTAGGCAATATTGTATTTATATTTCTATAGGTTGACCTGAAATCTCTAGGTAATTTCAATCTGTTATTTATTTGGCAAACTAAAAAGGGAGCACCTTTTCAGGTACTCCCTTTCAATTGTCGAGACCTACAGGCTCTATCAGACGCTTGCGTGCGCTCTTTGCCGGCGACGCCGCATAACGACGCCATAATGCGGAGCAAACAACATGGCAAGCACCTGCTGCAGACCAGCGACAACCGCAATCATACCGGCTGCGGACACGGAGAATTCGTAGCCAAGCAAGCCCGGACCGAACGCTGCCAACAAGTAACCAAACAGGCCAGCGGACAGGGATGCGATGCCGGAGATGAAGAGCTGGACTTTCAGGTTATCTGTCAGCATACGAGCCGTTGCTGCGGGGCAGATAAACATAGCAATCACAAGGATAGACCCAACAGCTGTAAATGCAGCAACAGCAGCGATTGCCACCATGACAATGAGTGAAAGGCCAAGCCATTTAGGCGAGAAACCAAGGCTTGCTGAGAGCAACGGGTCAAAGCTGGAGATCTTCAACTCTTTGAAGAACAGCACGATAAACATAATCACCAGCATATTAACAACAAACAGCTGCTTGATGCTTTCGGGCAGGGTCATGAGCACCTGCCAGTTCCACAGGTCTGAGAGGGAATAGGCATCCAACCAGATTGCACTTTCTAGATTACCGTAGAGCGCGTGTTCCACATCCAGATGGACGCCAGCGGTTCCGGTTTGCTCTAGAATGACAACGCCTGCTGCGAACATGGTGGTGAACACTACACCCATAGCAGCCCCCGGCTCTACATTGCCGATACGCCGGATAAGCTCAATCAGGAGGACTGCGAAGATTGCTGCTCCCCCTGCTCCGAGCATCATGGCCCAGGAGCTGGTCTCATGGGTGAACAGGAAGCCGATCACGATGCCGGGCAGAACCACGTGGGAGATTGCATCGCCCATGAGTGCTTGCTTGCGCAGAACGAGGAAGTTGCCAAGAAGACCGCAGGCAAGTGCTGCCAGAGATCCAAGCAGGATGCTTGGGAGGTCAAATTGCAGGAAAATATCCATCAGACTGCTCCTCCTCTGGTTGTTTCACCGCCGCGCACAACATGCGGGCTTAGTTCCTGTTCCAACACTCTGACTGTATCAGCGGGTAAAACTTCTCCGATTGGCTTCAGAGACCAGTCTGCGAGTGCATGGGATTCTTCGGGATGTATTTCGCGGTAGAGGTTCCAGAGTTTCTGGTCCCGCTCAATGAGGCGAGCTTCAGACTGGCCTTTGACCGTCGGCTGGCCATCGCCGCCCATGAATCCGCCGCGGCGGAGGATGGAGCGAGTGAGAGGTTCCAGCACTGGTTCATCGTGTGCGATGGCAAGTAAGCCCTGACGCAAGTGCACGATGCGCTGGAAACGATAGTGCTTGAGCGCTGCTGCCAGAATGCCTCTGACAGGCGAGATCAGCAGGGAAACTACAAAGAAACTGAAGAGCACCAGCACGATCAAACCGCCTGTTGGCATGTTTGGTGCACTGGCTGAGAGAGCAGCTCCAATGTAGCTTCCCGAGGCGCCAATACCTGCTGCAATGGCAACCAACACCGGCACGCGGTCTGTCCAGAAACGGGCAGCCACAGGTGGGATGATTGCCAAAGCAATAATGAGAACGAGGCCTACTGTTTTAAGGCCGATCACCACAATGCCCAGTAAGAGCAGAAGCAGTGTGCGGTCCAGCCAGCGCACATTGTAGCCACAGGCCGCTGCAAAGCTTTCATCAAAGCAAAGTAGTGAGAATTCTTTCATACGCAGCACAACGGCAAGGCCAACGAGTGCTGCAGCCACTGAGATGGTCAGCGCCTCAGACTTGAGCATGCCGGAGGTTGCACCAAGCAGGAAGCCTTCCAGACCCGCCTGCCCTGCAATGGACATGGACTGGATGATCGTCAGCAGTACCATACCCACAGCAAAGAACGTGGAGAGCACGGTGCCGATGGCGGCATCTTCTGTCAGACGGGTGTGGGTTTTAATCCAATCCACGGCCAGAACGCCGATACCGGCAGAAAGGGCTGCGCCAAACAAGAGCACTGGCAGGGAGCGACCTGAGTCAAAGTAGACCTGTGCGATGATGAAGGCGAGCGCTACGCCGGGAAGTGTTGCATGGCTGACTGCATCGGAGATCAGTGTCCGCTTTCTGAGCAAAACAAAAACACCGATGGCACCACTGGCCGCGCCCAAAAGCGCTGCACCAATACAAACCAGTGCCGTGTTGTAGCCTGCTGACAAAGTAAGGGCGGCAAAGAAATGTTCCATGACGTTGCCTTACGCGTTTGAGGCTTCAGAGAGGCCATCCAGCTGAGTGCTGGCAAGACGTCCGCCATACGCTTTTTGCAGGTTTTCAGCGGTGAAGGTTGTTTCCACTGGGCCGTCTGCCACGTGCTGCCCATTGAGCAGCAGGATGTGGGAGTAGTAATCACGCACGGTTTCAAGATCGTGGTGCACCACAAGAACGGTCTTGCCATCTGCTACCAGTTGGCGGAGCACTG
The DNA here is from genome assembly GCF_001623165.1 of Pseudovibrio sp. WM33. Lineage (NCBI taxonomy): Bacteria > Pseudomonadati > Pseudomonadota > Alphaproteobacteria > Hyphomicrobiales > Stappiaceae > Pseudovibrio > Pseudovibrio sp. WM33. The sequence continues at coordinate 31,099 of NZ_LMCK01000012.1, read as the reverse complement.
CCACGATTGCTTTTTCTGTTGCAGCATCCACACCAGCGAACGGTTCGTCCATGAGATAGACTTCAGAATTCTGCGCCAATGCTCTTGCAAGGAACACTCGCTGCTGCTGACCACCAGAGAGCTGACCGATCTGTCGGTTTGCAAAATCCTGCATGCCAACAGACTTCAGGCAGTCCATCGCCTTTTGGCGGTGTTTGCGGGATGGCCAGCGGAACCAACCGATTTGGCCGTAAAGGCCCATCAACACAACATCGATGGCGGTTGCCGGAAAATCCCAATCCACGGCAGAACGCTGCGGAACGTAGGCGATGCGCTTGAGGGCCTTTTCGATTGGTGCGCCAAACACTTTGGTGTCACCAGAGAGTTTCGGGATCAGGCCAAGAGCTGCTTTCAAGAATGTAGACTTACCAGCGCCATTGGGGCCGATGATGGCGGTCAGGCATCCCTTTGGAGCAGAGTACGATACACCCCAAAGCACAGGTTTGTGGTGGTAAGCAACCGTCATGCCCTGCACTGTGAACGGCAGGTCTTGCGGGTTCACAGTTTTCGAGCTTTCGGTATCGTGCAACAAGTGCAGACCGGAGGAACTTCTATCATGCATCTTAGTGACCTGCTCCAAGCTTACCCTGCATACCCTGTGCTGGTGCTTCACCGCCCAGAGCGCGTGTAATCGAGGTCATGTTGTGGTCGATCATACCGATATACGTTCCTTCATAGGTATTGGACTGGCCCATCGCATCTGAGAAGAGCTCGCCGCCGACCTCGACCTTGTGGCCTTTGGCTGCTGCACCTTCGACCAGCGCACGTACGTTTCGCTCTGATACTGACGATTCAACAAACACTGCTGTGACTTTGCGGTCGACGAGAAGGTCAACCAGTGTCTCAATCCTCTGCAAACCAGCTTCTGAGTTGGTGGAGATGCCCTGAATGCCAACCACTTCCAGATTGAAGTCGCGACCAAGATAGGTGAAGGCATCGTGCGCGGTTACAAGAACACGGCGCTCTTGAGGTACTGTCTGGAGAATCTTATCGCCATAATCTGCGAGCTTCTGCACCTGTGCCAGATAGGCTGCTGCGTTGTCGCGATAGTCCTGCTCGTTTTCAGGGTCCATGGAGACGAAGGCTTCGGTCACACCATTGATCGCACCTTGCCAAAGGGTTGGGCTCATCCAGACGTGCGGGTCATAGCGACCAGTATACGCGGTTGAACCTTCAAGCTTGGCAGAGTCGATGGTTTCACCGATGAAGAAGACAGGCTTACGTTTTTGTAGCTTCAACAGCAGATCTTCCATCTGCGCTTCCAGAAACAGACCGTTTGCGAAAATTGCATCTGCACGACCCAGTTTCACCACATCAGAGCGGGTTTGACGATAAGAGTGAGGATCGATGCCGGTTCCCATCAGCGCTTCAACGGTAACATTGTCTCCACCAACTGCACGCACAGCGTCGGCGACCATGCCGACTGTTGCAACTGCATTGATCGGAGTTTTTGCAAATGCTGCTGACAGGCCAGAGAGACCTGCAAAAATCATGACTGTTACTGCAAGCACAGCAGCTTTTAAGTAGCGCATAAAATCCAACTTTCTAAAACGACTTGAGCAAATTTTCACGCTCATCATCTTGCACAGTTTTCGGACCCGGCCTCGTTGTTCTCAGCCAACATCTTCGCCCTGAGCTCTTTAAATAAAGATACCATTAGAATTTCTGCAGGCATCCTGTTTCTTCCGGCAGTCTAGTTGCAACTCATTCTTAATTGCAATAAAAAAATGAAGCTTTTCGAAAATTGGTGTTTTGCGTCGTTTGCGATGGAAAGCGCGGCGTGAGCAGAAAGTCGACCATCAATCAGGCCTAGTTGCCATTGCCTCTTATTTGCCAAAGGCTTATTTATGGAGGCAATGGGAGAGACCTGACATGAGCAAGATGGACTTCAATCGCGAATTTGATGCACGACATGGTGAGCTTGTTGCAATCACCGATGAGCTGTCGCGCGTAACCTGCAATAACCCGAGTGCCCTAACGTTTGCAGGAACTAACACTTTCCTTGTTGGTAAAAACGAGGTTGTTGTCATCGATCCGGGCCCGATGGATCTGGAGCATCTGGACGCGTTGATGAAGACCATTGATGGCCGACCGGTAAAAGGTATTCTCGTCAGCCACACTCATGTGGATCACTCCCCTCTTGCAGGCCCTTTGAAGGAAAAGACAGGCGCTCCCGTGATGGGGTGCGGACCTCACAAACGAGCTGTTTCGTTTGCTGACATGGCCGAAACGCCCATGGATGCGAGCTCTCAAAAGGACTTTGCGCCGGATGAAGAGCTGAAGGATGGTGCCAAAATCTCTGTTGATGGCGTGACAATTGAAGTGGTTGCGACGCCGGGTCACACAGAGAATCACCTGTCTTTCGCCCTTCCTGAGCAAGGTGTGATGCTGCCCGGTGATCACGTGATGGCCTGGTCCACGACCATTGTGGCGCCTCCAGACGGGTCCATGAACGCCTACATGAAGTCGCTGGACAAGCTCATAGCGCGCAGTGAAACTCGCTATTTCCCGTCCCATGGCGGCGAAGTGAACAACCCGAAGGTCTTTCTTCCTCAGTTAAAGCAGCATCGCCAGATGCGCTCCGATGCTATCCTTGAACGTTTGCACGCTGGGGATGATGACGTCATGACCATGGTGAAAGCCATTTACACGGATGTGGACCCAAAGCTTCATGGCGCAGCGGCGCTCAATGTTCTTGCACAACTGGATGATCTCATCGCGCAAGGGGTTGTCTTGTGCAATGGTAAGGTTACACTCTCCGCAAAATTCACGTTGCGTGAGCTGACTTAGCTCAGCTTACACACTGTCAGGACACCCCAGAGAAACCGATCTCTCCAACATTTAGAGACGTAATGACCAGTATTTTTGACCAGAAGATCGATCGCAGAAACACTCATTCCCTGAAGTGGGATGAGATGGAAAGTCGCTATGGCATCAGTCCTGATGACGGTTTGCCGATGTGGGTTGCTGATATGGACTTCCGCCCGCCACAAGCCGTGAATGACATGGTTGCCCGCGCTGCGGAGCACGGGATCAACGGCTACTACGGCAATGATGCGCCTTACAAGGAAGCTGTCATTTCCTGGATGAAGCGACGTCACCAGTTCGATGTATCTGCAGACTGGATCACCACTGTACCGGGAGTTGTTGCTGGTTACTCCATGGCTATTCAGGCGTTTTCTGAGGAAGGCGATGGCGTCCTGGTGTTCTCACCAGTTTACCACGCGTTTGGCCGCGCCGTGCGCGACAACAACCGCCGCCTTGTAGAAAGCCAGCTGATTGAGCGTGATGGCGCTTATTACATGGACTTTGACAATCTGGCCGATCAGATTGATGAACGCACCAAGATCCTGCTGCTGTGCAGCCCTCACAACCCGGGTGGTCGTGTTTGGACTGCAGAGGAGCTGACCCGCATTTGCGAGTTCTGTCTTGAGCACAACATCCTGATCATCTCTGATGAGATCCACCACGACCTTATTCTGGATGGATCCAAGCATGTGGTGACCTCGACCTTGTCTGAGGCGATTGCAGAGCGGACGATTACATTCACATCTGCTTCCAAGACCTTCAATCTGGCTGGATTTGCGACGGCTGCGTGCATCATCAGCAACAAAGAGCTGCGCGACAAAATCCGCAAGGTCTTTACAGCTTGTGGAGTTCACGCCACCCCGCTTGGCTCACAGGCCACGACTGAGGCTTACAACCATGGCGATGAGTGGCTAACAGAAGCTTGCGACTATATTGCGGCCAATCAGGAGCTGCTGATCGAAGGGCTGGAAGCTGCTATTCCCGGCGCTAAAGTGATGCGCATGGCAAGCACTTATTTGCAGTGGGTCGACTTCAAAGAAGTAGACCTGCCGTTTGATGAGATTGTGACGCGTATCCAGAAGCAGGCAAAGGTCGCCGTCAACATCGGCAGCACGTTTGGAAAAGGCGGAGAAACGTTCCTGCGATTCAATCTGGCCTGCCCAAAATCAACTGTCGAAGAGGCTATCAAACGTTTGGAAGATGTTTTTGCAGATCTTCGCATCCAAGCAAACGCCTGATTTCAAAGCAATATTTTGAGTTATCAAAGATACGCCCGTTTCTGGGCGTATTTTTTTGTGAGGTCGTGACAATTATCACACACATATGCTATTAAATGAGTCATATTGAATTCATAGAGTTCAACGGCTTCCCCGGCTTCAGAACTCTCAGAGTTTCGCGATAGCCTTAAAGCGGTACTCGTTGTTCACGCAAGCTTTCATAACCAGTGCTTCCCCGGCGCTGGTTATGTCGTTTCTGGGCCTGCTTTTATCTCGAGACCACACTCCCCAAAACAACAGCTGATCTTATGAGAGATACTCGCGATTTATTGCGCAGGCTTTTGTGATGGGATTGGCGCGGCGCCACGCTCTTTCAACATGGATGCAATTGAAGGTGGCAGCTCTAATGGCGCTTCCAGCAACGGTACGCTCTCAGAGATTTTTAGCTGAGCCGGTTGCTCGGCCTCGTCCTGCAAGACCAGCTCAGGCTCTTCAACCCGGGCTGTGATGCCGTAGTTTTGCAAGAGCACTTTATCCAGGCTTGCCAGAAACCCTCTGATACGGCGGGCGTTGGTGCCAAAGTCATGACTGCCGAAGCGGGACGCAGAGCGGATGTCCAAAAGTGTACCGACCCTATCAGGCTGGATGCGAATGGCGACATCATCCTTCAAAGAAAAGTATGGCATACGCGCTTCCATGAGCAAGTAGGTGGGCTCATCCGGGAAACCTGCGGGCAGTTCGTAAATCACCTTCCACCCCATGCTGGAGGCGACGTTGGAAACAGCGTTGTGCAACTCTGGTGGAGGCAAGCGGAACCGGCGCGGGACGATGTCAGGATAGCTGGCCTTTTGCATGAGCTGCTTGTCCTGCTCAATTTCATCATCAATGCGATCACCAGCGATTAGCGCAGGTGGCTCATCCATATCCGTTGAGACATCGTTGAGCGGCGGAAACAGATAGAGCCCCAATGTCGCGACAAGTAGTGGGGCAAGCACGATGGCACCATAGAAAGTGCCCAAGAAACTGTTGCCGAACCCTTTGCCGCCGTTGTTCCACAAATCAACCACGGCCATGGCAGCCAGAGCAATTGCGGCAGCGCCCATGAAAAAGCCAATTACAAAGAGAACGAGCAGCACTTCTGTATTGAACAACTCGAAGTAATGACCGGCAACGGAGATAATGAGGAACGGGATCGCAATTGCGCCAATGCGACGACTGCGCAGGGCAGTGCGAGAATGTTTCGAGGGCAATTGCAGGGTCATTCTATCCCACTCTCTTCAATCTGCAGCTCAGAGTTCAACTTAACCGTTCGGCATGAAGGTTACAGCTCTTTACTTTACGATACCAGATAGTAGCAGTTCAGAATTACCGAGGGTTGAATACTGCCATTATTTTCGCGCAGATTTTGAGAGAGGGGAATTGCGGCAGATGAACCGCCGCATTCGGGAGCCGATACTAAGCAGCAGCGCCCTCTCCTGCCGCCTTTAGGCCAACCAGGTTCACAAGATCAGTCAGGCTGTCGAGCAGGTGGTCACAGTGATCCTTCAGCTCTTCAGCAGTCAGCGCGCCAGTTGTTACGCCAACCCGCACCATGCCTGCGTTTTGGGCTGCATGCATGTCGTGAAGGCTGTCACCCACCATGGCGATGTGCTGAGGCTCGATACCTGTGTGCTCTGCAAACCCGAAGAGCTGGCCCGGCTCCGGCTTTTCACCATGACCACTGTCATAGCCCACAACGAAGGTGAAGTAGTCGAGAATACCAAGGCGCTTCAGCTGGGCTATGGCACTTGCTTCTGTACCATTCGTTGCCAGACCAATCGGCAAACCAGCAGCTGCCAGGGCTTTGATAGATGATGCTGTGTCATCAAATGCTGCAACACAGTCTGCAGCATGGTCCAGAATAAGGTCTTCAATACGGTCCAGGAACGCGCGGTTGAACTCAACACCAAGATGATTGGCCCATGGTTCGCTGTAACCGCTTGGCGGATTGGTCAGAATAGGGCTGCCCGGTTCGCAGGCACAGCTGGCGTAATCAAACTTCACGAGATGACCCAGTTCAGTAGCCAGCTTCAGATTTCCATCTGCCAGATCCATCAGAACATGTTGGAGCACCGTGCCCCATGTCCTATTGAAATCAATGAGAGTTCCATCGCGATCAAACAGTACGGCGCGCACGTTCATTGTCATTTTCCTTCAGCGCATTTGACGGCTTATATGGGAGACCGTCTTCGGGAGATTACCCGAGCAAAATAGTTCTTATGCAAGCGGCTCAATCTACGCACTTATACAGAGTATTACGAGCACCAATCACTATGAGCGATGCTAATCAATCAGCCACAAGCTTCTTGGCACACTAAATACACAGTTTTTTGTCAGTTTCGCAGTCAGGGAAATCGCGGCCAAATGTCACTCAAAATAGCCTGATACATTAATGGTTTAGTCGCGATAATTTTAACTAGCTCACAACCTGATATCCTATCCTTTTGTATAATAATAATAATTTCCAGAAAGGCCGCTGAGCAATTAGTTAACGTCATGTTTCATGCATTCAAATTGCTGAGTTTATTGGGAAATTCCCCCCTCGAAATTAGATTGGCTTTTTTAGTTTTTTTGGCGCTAACATATTCATGCCCGATTTGAGTATCACTCCTGCATATGAGCTGACGCTTATATCGGGTTATCCGGCTACTCATTCCGGATAAGCATCGCGATTTCTGCAACACAACTTGTCCCAAGGGGACGGACTAAAATGGCCTTCGGAACGACTGAGCAACAAAAGAAAAACGCTAAACCTGATCTGGACAAACTTTATCGTCCAGTGGGCATTCAGGCTGTCAATGCTGCGAACTGCTGTAACGGCAAGCAGAAAGAGGCATATCAGCCTAAGGTTCAGGAAGAATATCCTCTTCCGACGGACTGATGCGTCAGGGCTACAAATCAGAGATTCCAGCTTGTTTTTCAAGAACTGAATTGCTTGATTATGTATTCCAATCACATTGATGACTGCTTCAATGCGTAAGCCACGCCTTATTAGGGCATGGCTTTACAGAGACTTGATGGCTGAACGGGCGTCTGGTTATCTGAACAAAGAAGGCGACCCGCAGGATTGCGAGCCGCCTTATTTCTTGCCGAGCCTGTAGAAGCATCAACTGTTATGTCTTCTGCATGACGATCCCGCAGCCCTGCCCCATATCTAATTTTGCTTTCAATAGCGGCTCATGTTCTGGCGCTGATAAATGACCAAGCACACCATGTTTGTAATGCGCTCTGCCTTCATCTGAAATGCATTATGGATACAGACGTACCTTATCCCACTGGTCTTCTGCACTGTCTCTTTTGAAGACAAATCTGTCATGCAGGCGGAAGGCACGATCGTGCCAGAATTCGATTTCCAATGGTTGCAAAATGCAACCGCTCCAATACCCAGGACGCGGAATATCACCAACAGCATATTTAGCAGCGTATTTGGCAACTTCTTTTTCAAGCGCGAAGCGGCTTTCCAATGGGCGGGATTGTTTGGACGCCCACGCACCAATGCGGCTTTTTCGTGGCCGTGAGTTGTAGTATTCGTCGGCCTGGTCTTCAGTTACGTGGATAACATTGCCACGTACCCGGACTTGCCTGCGCAAGCTTTTCCAGTGAAAACACAAAGCAACCTTAGGGTGAGCAAGAATTTCGCGGCCTTTTGTGCTTTCAAAGTTTGTATAAAACACAAAACCCTGTGGACTGTAACCTTTAAGGAGTAACATCCGTACATTGGGCATGCCATTCTCATCTACAGTCGCAACTGACATGGCATTAGGATCATTGGGCTCGCTCTTTTCTGCAAGCGCAAGCCATTCACCAAATAGTTGAAAAGGAACCTCTACGCTTTCAGAGTAACTATTTGTAAACTTTTCTTCCAGATTTTGGATGTCACCATTCATAGTTAATAGTCCCTTTAGGATCCTCACACTGTGGATGAACCGGAATTCGTTAAAACAACGGATTCAACCTGAGGCTCTAGTAGTAATATGGCAGTTTTGTATAGCAAGAAAACCCGTTTACGCCAGTCGTGTTTTGTCTCGGCTGCGCTCTTGCTGACACTTCCTGCCTGCACTCAAATGTCCATATCTGTGAACAACAGTGAGTATCAAGAACCTCTGAACCTGACAGAGACAGTTGATACCAAGCAAAAGGTCGCGGATAGCGAGATTCATCGCACCGACCGTACGGTTATTACGAATACCATTGAGGAAGCTCTGAACGAGAACGGGCAAACCAAGCACCGGTTTGCCCCTATGGCCTGGACTAATCCTGTCAGCGGCAATAGCGGCACAATCACCTCTCTCATGTCTGTTGATAAAACAGAAAGCATTGCGGGTTGCACCGATTTTGTGACCAGCGCGAACACTGTTGGCGGCGTCAGAGCCTATCAGGGGCGCAGCTGCCCTGATACCAATCATAAAATGAAGATTGTCCAACTTGCTCCGTTCCAAACAGATGCAACGGTCACAGAATAACTCTTCCTCGCTTCAGTTTCGCAAATGCGATGTAGCCTACTAGATTAAAACCACTGAAATACTCACGTCTGATTAGCTAAGTTCGGCTACGGCTGCTTGCGCCTCATCGAACTCAAGGTTATGTAATGGGTGAGTAATAAACTGCCCTTATTTCAATTTGATGGATGACGATGAGAGATCCCTATTCTGTTCTTGGTGTTAGCAAAAATGCCAGTGAGGCAGAGATCAAGAAAGCGTTTCGCAAACTGGCCAAACAGTTCCACCCAGACCAGAATGCAGACAATCCAAAGGCTAAGGAGCGCTTCTCTGAAGCGAACCAAGCCTATGAAGTTTTGGGCGACAAAGATAAGCGCGGACAGTTTGATCGCGGTGAGATAGACGCGGAAGGCAAACCGAAATTTTATGGCGGCCCGGGTGGTGGCGGTGGCTTCGAAGGTTTCCGTAATTCAGGACGTCGTGGTGGTTTCCGGTTTGAGCAGGGCTTTGGCGAAGGCCACGGCGGTGCCGGCGGACCTCAGGATGCTGGTGGTTTTGACGATATCCTAAATGATATTCTTGGTGGCTTTGGCGGCGGCAAACGCCGCAGCGCAGGCGGTGGAGAATCTCATTTCCATGCTGGCCCTACCAAGGGAGCTGATGCCAACCTGATTGCACGGGTGACACTTGAAGACCTTGCCCACCATGGCAAGGTTCAGGTGAAACTGCCAAGCGGTAAGACTGTGAATGTAAAAATTCCGGCTGGTACGCAGAGCGGCGACAAGATCCGCCTGAAAGGGCAAGGTTTTGCTTCTGCCAAGAGTGGTCAGGCTGGTGATGCACTGGTAGAAGTTCGTATTTCCACACACAAGCTCTTCAAAGTGGATGGAGAAGATATTCGTGTAGATGTCCCCCTCACCCTTTATGAAGCCGTTCTTGGTGGGAAAGTACGCATTCCAACTCTCAGCGGCGCGGTTAACCTGACAATCCCTGCAAATACCAGCAGCGGAAAGACCATGCGGCTGAAAGGCAAGGGCCTGCCGAAGAAAGAAGGTGGCCACGGCGACCTTCTTGTTGGGCTTGAAATTGTCCTGCCAGAACAGACAGATGAAGAACTTGAAAATCTGATGCGCGCCTGGAAAGAAGTGAAGCCGTATTCGGCACGCGGTCCCGAGTTCGACTAATCATTACCAATGATAAAGGCGGGTTACCCCGCCTTTTATTTTGCCATGCTTTGAATCTCTCAGAAGCAGAGTGCCTCAACGATCAAAGCTAAGCTTCGATTGCAGCCAGGCTGACTGGCGCTACACTGTCATCGGGAACAAAGAAATCTGGCTGCAGATTCACTTTCGGATTCACGCGGTACTTGTCAAAATCGATCATACCGTTTTCCGCCAGCAATGTATCATCAATGAAGAAGTTGCCAGTGGTTTCTGCTGCCGGTTTTGTGAAGATCAGATGTGCAGCATCTGCCAGAATGTCTGGCGTCCTGCTTGCCTGAACCATCATATCACCACCAAGCAGATTCTGAACAGCAGCCGTGGCAATGGTCGTGCGCGGCCAAAGGGCGTTTACAGCAATCTTCTTAGAGCGCAGTTCTCCGGCAAGTCCCAGTACAACAAGGCTCATGCCGTACTTGGCAATGGAGTACGGTGTATGGTTCTTAAACCACTTCTCCTGCATATCCAGCGGTGGAGAAAGCATCATGATATGCGGATTTTCCGCTTCTTTCAGATACGGGATCGCTAGTTTAGAGCAGAGCAAAGTGCCGCGCGTGTTGATCTGGTGCATCAGGTCAAAACGCTTCATATCGATTTTCTGAACCGGTGTCAGGTTGATCGCACTGGCATTGTTGACCACAATATCGATACCGCCGAACTTTTCAGCAGCCGCCTTCATTGCATTCTCAACGCTCTCTTCGCTTCGCACATCAACCACGAGCGGGAGCGCCTGACCTCCGGCATCCTCAATCTCTTTGGCCGCTGTGTAGATCGTCCCTTCTAGCTTAGGATGCGGTTCTGCCGTTTTTGCAGCGATCACAATGTTCGCGCCATCTTGTGCTGCTCGCTTGCCAATCGCGAGGCCAATTCCACGAGATGCACCGGTAATGAACAGTGTTTTACCCTTCAGACTTCCCATGTTTTCCCCAATTTCCTGAATTGAGATGCGGCGATAAACACCGCATCTGAACGAGTTAAGCTTTGCTCATGAACTTCATGAAGGCTTCGCGAGCCTCATCAGATTTAAGCAGCTCAGCAAAGAGACCGATTTCCTCAAAAATGCGCTTTTCAAGCGGCTCACGCTTGCCACGCAGCAGCTCTCTGGAAATGCGCAGGGCGTTTTGAGGCTTGGACGCTACCTTCTGCGCTATTGCAAGCACGCGGCCCTCAAGCTCAGCAGGGGATACCACGTGATTTACGAAGCCCGCTTCCTTAGCCATCTCAGCAGTGAAGCTTTCACCCAGAGCCAGCATTTCGAACGCTTTGTGGTAGCCCATTGTCTCTGGGCCGATCAGCGTTGAGCCTGCTTCAGGAATGATGCCGAGATCGGTGAACGGTGTTTTGAAGAGCGCATTTTCTGTCGCAAACACCATATCGAAGTGGAACAGCATGGTGGTGCCTACGCCGATGGCAGGTCCATCGATGCCCGCGATGACAGGTCTGGACGGATCATGGAGTGCGCCGAGGAATTTGCCAACACCGCCAGCTTCCAAGCCTTCGCCTGACATTGCGGCCTTGAGGAAGTCTGCAATATCATTACCCGCGGTGAAGACACCCGGACGGCCAAGCATGACATGGCAGCGGATGCTTTCGTCTTCTGTCTTCAGCGCATCTGCCATATCCATGTACATGGCTTGAGTCAGTGCATTTTTCTTTTCTACGCGATCCATGCGGATGATCTGGACTGCGCCGTCCCGTTCAATACTGATCATGTGTCCCTCCCAAACTGATTGGTGAGGCCAGTTCCGCCTCACCCTTTAAATACGATTGACTGCCTCTTGGATCAGGCAAGTTCAGCAGCGTCGAATGCAAGGATTGCTTCAGCTGCACGTGTTACGTCGTCTTTCAGAGGAGCGCTCTCACCCAAAACAGTTTCTGCAAAACTGCGCGCCATCAGGTAGCGCGGCTTCTTCAGCGTCTCTAGTGCATCCTTGGATGCCAGAGCACCTTTTGCCAGTAAGCCAGCGCCCAAAGTGATGCCTGCCAAACGCAGATATGGTGTCGCACCTGCAAGCGCTTCCGGGATTTTCCCGTCAGCCTGTGCGCTCAACATCCATTCGGTGGCGGTTTCCAGATCAGCAACAGCTGCATCCAGCTTGGCACCAAGATCACCCAGTTCACCGGTATTGTCTGCGTTTACACTTGCAGCGATCTCTTTGATCTCAGCGATGAGGCTGCGGACCTGATCACCACCAGACATTGGCAGCTTGCGCATCACTAGATCGATGGACTGAATGCCGTTGGTGCCTTCATAGATCGGAGCGATGCGCGCATCACGCAGATGTTGGGCTGCGCCGGTTTCTTCAATGAAGCCCATGCCGCCGTGGATCTGGATGCCAAGAGAGGCAACATCGACACCAAAGTCGGTGGAGAGCGCTTTTGCGATTGGTGTGAGCAAGCCAGCACGCTCTGACCAGAACTTCTTTTGATCTGCATCCGGCGCAACTTTTGCCATGTCCAGTGCATGTGCGCAGGCATAACAGATTGCGCGGGCGACCTGTGTCTGCGACTTCATGGAGAGAAGGGTGCGTTTAATATCCGGATGAACTGCGATCGGATCCATACCATCGGTCTTAGATCCGATACCGCGGCCCTGCTTGCGATCCAGTGAGAACGCCAGAGACTCCTGGAAGGCACGCTCTGCGATGCCGAGACCCTGCACACCCACTGCAAGGCGGGCGTTGTTCATCATGGTGAACATGCAGGCGAGGCCTCTATTTTCTTCGCCGATGAGCCAACCGATTGCACCGCCCTTATCGCCAAAAGACATGGTGCAGGTTGGAGAGCCGTGGATACCGAGCTTGTGCTCCACACCAGCTACGGTCACGTCATTCTTCTCGCCAAGGCTGCCATCGTCATTGACGAAATACTTTGGCACTGCAAACAGTGAGATGCCACGTGTTCCAGCAGGCGCGTCCGGCAAGCGAGCCAGTACCAGATGGACCACGTTGTCTGTCATGTCATGGTCACCATAAGTGATGAAGATCTTCTGGCCAGAGATTTTGTAGGACCCGTCTCCCACAGGCTCTGCTTTGGCACGCAGGGCGTTCAGGTCTGAGCCTGCTTGTGGTTCAGTCAGGTTCATTGTGCCTGTCCACTCGCCACTGGTGAGCTTTTCGAGGTACTTTGCCTTAAGTTCCGGGGAACCATGCTTCTCGATAGCCTCTACAGCACCTGTGGTGAGTGTTGGGCACAAGGTAAAAGCCATGCTGCCCGCATTCCACATTTCGAACACGGCGACGTGGAGCATGTTTGGAAGGCCCTGCCCTCCGTACTCCGGATCACCTGTCAGCGCGCTCCAGCCGCCCTGACGCCAACTGGTGTAGGCCTCTTTCCAGCCCGGAGAGGTTTTGACGCTTCCATCGATCAATTGTGCCGGATTTTCATCTCCAACCCTATTGAGAGGCGCGATCTCTTCCTCTGCAAACTTTGCGGCCTCGCCCAGAATAGCTTCGATCAAATCGTCAGAAAGCTCTTCCTGTCCCGGCTGCGCCTGAAGCTGTCCTAAACCTGCTACTTCTTTCAGCGTGAATACAATTTCACTCAGTGGTGCACGATACATTTTGTTTTCCTCCCCTTCTAAGGCCGCCTGCCTTTCATATAGGGCCAGCAAACCGTCTTAGAGATGTATTTATGCGTAGTCCGCACCGACAGCTGGCGGCCACTCCTCGGAAATACGCGTATATTTGCGCATACTCTCATCCGAAAACCGACGCTCACGTCTCGGGAATACGCTATAGCGACTTGACGAATTGGCTTTTGCCCATCAAAAGGCCGCTACAGAATTTTTCCTGTTTGGGACAGTAGTGTGATTAACCTATACGTCAAGCGTCCCTTAGAGGCAGGTAGCCCCCTACATTCGTCTTAGTAAGAAAGAAAAGGTATGAAACTCTGGCGCTTACACCCATCTGACACCCAGTTGGAAGACACGCAAATTTTCCAGGATATTTGCGATGCGCTGAGCGATGGAAAACTCGTCGCGATACCTACTGAGACGGTATATGGACTGGCTGCAGATGCAACCAATGGCAAAGCCTGTGCGGGTATATATGAGGCGAAAGGTCGTCCAAGTTTCAACCCCTTAATTTCTCATATAGACAGTCTGGAAGCAGCACAAACCCACGCTTTTTTTGATGACCGCGCTCTCAAACTGGCCGAAGCCTTCTGGCCGGGACCGTTGACTCTTGTGTTGCCGAAGCGGCCAACCAGCCCGGTCTCTGATCTTGCTGTGGCAGGTCTTGAGACAATCGCACTTCGGGTGCCTCGCTCCGAGGTGATGCGGGCATTGTGCAAGCATACCGGGCGCCCGCTGGCCGCACCTTCGGCCAACCTTTCCGGGCGGATCAGCGGCACGACCGCAGAAGATGTTATCAACGATCTTAAAGATCACTTGTCTTACCTCATCGATTCCGGGGCGACCTCTGTAGGGGTTGAATCAACAATCGTCTCGCTTGTGGGGGACCGTCCAACACTTCTGCGACCGGGTGGTCTGGCCCGTGAAGACATTGAAGCTGTGCTTGGTGAAACATTGGTGCGTGCAGGAACAGACGACAGCGCCCCAATGGCACCCGGGATGCTGACATCCCACTACGCTCCCAACTCCCACATTCGCCTGAATGCAGAGGATGTGGCGGAAGGGGAAGCGTTGATTACCTTTGGTGCTAATCTGCCCAAAGGCTCCGATAAAGCTGCCAAGCTGGTTCCTCTCAGCGACTCAGAAGATCTGACCGAGGCTGCTGCACGCTTGTTTACTGCATTGCGTCAGGCCGACCTTGGAGAAGACGGAAAAATTGCAGTCATGCCAATCCCTCATCATGGACTGGGGGAAGCTATTAATGACCGGCTCGCCCGTGCTGCTGCTCCCCGCGATTAAACGCTGTTCAGAACGCTGAAAACAGGCCGCGCCTTGCCTTCTTCTTTGTATTTTCCCAAGACCTCTCTGCCGCAACCCGTTGAGAGCACAGGATAACTACCCCTGAATACTTTGGGCTTATTGTAGAATTCCTTGTATTTATGCAACACCTAAAGAATAGGTGTTAACCTTTTCTCTTTCCGCTCAGTATGAATTCAAGGAGCGGGGGAATAATCAGCGTGCAAATTTAAAGAATTGGCCCAATATTACAGTCATGTATTTCTTAGAGATGCAGCGGACCTCCCCCACGAGCAACACAGATTGCTCGCACCTTTAATCCGGGGTTGCGTGTTATACACGCACTCCGGATTTTTCTTGTCTTACTCACGGGACAGCTGGGCATTCCACGCAGGCATAACCACTGAGATTTATCGGCACCTCATCCCAATTACCGAGATAAACTGGAGGGGTGTACAATTGACAGACTGCTCGGCAATGTGGACTTGTATATGAAATTCGCCCAATTTTTCACAGGATTGGATTTAGGTGCCATCACACTAGAGTAAGTGTGCTTACTTCACGCTCCAACTTCGCTACTGGAACGAGCTCTAACATTGGCTGTGTACCTGACTTCATTTTTAACGGGTTCAATATCTTGAGTACTTTGCTGCTGCACCATCAGGCTTTTTTAAATCATCTTACTCCGCTTGGTCATCCAGAACGCCCCGACCGTTTGCGGGCTATTGATCGTATGCTGGAGAACGAAAGGTTCTTCATGCTGGATCGCGATATCGCGCCATTCGGAACGTTTCAGGATATTGCCCGGGTTCACAGCTCTGACTACATCAACTCCATCCACAACATGAATCCTGAAGAGGGGCTCATCGATTTTGCGCCAGACACCAATCTGTCTCCGGGCAGCTGGGAGGCGGCGATGCGAGCTGTGGGTGGCTCTACACGCTGTGTGGATGAGGTGATGAGTAAACGCGTTTCCAACGCTTTTGCAGCATGCCGACCTCCAGGACACCATGCAGAGTCAGCTCTTACCTCTGGTTTTTGCCTGTTTAACAATGCCGCAATTGCAGCCCGCTACGCACAGGACGTTTATGGGCTTGAGCGTGTGGCGATCATGGATTTTGACGTTCACCACGGAAACGGCACTCAGGAAATCTTCTGGAACGACCCAACAGTGATGTACACCTCCACTCACCAGATGCCGCTGTTTCCGGGCACCGGTGCAGTGAATGAAACGGGTGAGCACAATAACATTGTCAACGCCCCACTCACGGCAGGCGATGATGGAACCCAGTTCCGTGAAGCCCTCGATTACGCGATTTTGCCGCGCATCCGTGAATTCTCACCGGATCTGATCATTATCTCCGCAGGTTTTGATGCTCATGAGCGTGATCCACTTGGCGGCCTGCGCCTCACAGAGCTGGACTTTGCGTGGGCGACCCGCAAACTCATCGAAATTGCGGATGATTGCTGTCAGGGACGTGTCGTTTCGCTTTTAGAAGGTGGGTATGATCTGGAAGGTCTTGCGCGATCTGCCGCCGCTCATGTAATGACATTGATGGATTACTAATTGGGAGTGCGCCTACTCCCGACTGAGCGAGGACAGTTTGGTGACAGAAGAAGCAGCCGGTTCCATTGAAAACCTTTCCTTTGAGCAAGCATTAGCTGAGCTGGAAACCATTGTTCGCAATCTGGAGCAAGGCAACGTGCCTCTGGAAAAGAGCATTGAGCTTTATGCTCGAGGTGAAGCCTTGCGTGAGAAGTGCGATGGCTTGCTCAAAGCTGCTGAAGAGAAGGTAGAGAAAATCCAGATGAACACATCTGGAAACGCAGTTGGCACAGAAGCGCTAGACGACCAATAAATTCAGCTAATATGGAATTGAAATTCTAGTCCCAAACACAATAACTAGAATTTCCTCTCTAGTACACGCGTTCGTTTTTTCAACAGACCCCGCCTTGAGCGGGGTTTTTGTTTGCACCAGAATCATCAGGAACGCCGCTTTACTTAAATGATAAAAATTCCGTGATAATTTATTATTTAGCCTACTAAATAAAATTGGACAAAAACTATTGAGCATATAACACACCTGTTATTCTAGTGAGCCGATAAGTTTTAATTGGAACAATACTTAACCGGAGATATTTCACAGAATATTATTTCAAGACAGAGAATACAAAGCACTGGATAGATCGTATAACCGACCGGACGGTCTAGTTTAAATCGACAAGTATTCTTCATTTATCGCCGGATATTGGTATAGGCAAAAAAAAGGGGGCTACGAAAACCGTAGCCCCAAGTCGATCACTGTGCACGTGGCCCCATCGACCACACATTCGACATAGGACGTTTCGTCGCAGATTGCATCACCCCATGGGGTGACAAAAGCGCAATTAATACTAGCAAATGAAAAAAAATACGTTCTCATCCCCTATTGACACAGGTTTTGAAGAGGCATCCCTACAAAAGGACCTAGCATAAACGATCAATTATTCATGACAGGCAATTGCACAGAGGGCAGGCTTGCTATAATCGTGGTCAATTACGGAAGACAGTCGTTTCGGCCATAATTTAGAACATATGCCATGGTCGGGTCGTTCTGTGTTAAGCTGCGAAATAGTCAAAAGACTTAAGAAGACCCAGATGTCCCTGCTAGATCAAATTCAAAACCCATCTGATCTCAAAAAGGTCCCCGAGGACCGCCTTCAACAAGTTGCTGAAGAGCTTCGAGAGGAGATGGTTGATGCTGTTTCTGTTACAGGAGGGCATTTAGGAGCTGGATTAGGTGTTGTTGAACTCACCGTTGCGCTCCACCATGTCTTCGATACGCCCAAAGATCGGTTGATCTGGGATGTAGGACACCAGTGTTACCCGCACAAAATTCTGACTGACCGCAAAGAGCGTATTCGCACACTGCGTCAGGATGGCGGCCTGAGTGGCTTCACCAAGCGCTCCGAGAGTGATTACGACCCATTTGGCGCCGGGCACTCTTCCACTTCTATTTCAGCTGGCCTTGGCATGGCTGTGGCCCGCGACCTTGCCGGCGGCGATAACAATGTGATCGCTGTAATTGGTGATGGCGCGATGTCTGCTGGCATGGCTTATGAAGCCATGAACAATGCGGGTGCACTGAACTCCCGCCTGATCGTTATTTTGAACGACAATGACATGTCGATCGCTCCACCCGTTGGCGCCCTTTCCGCGAGCCTTGCACGTCTTGTCTCCGGCAAGACTTATAAGGGCTTCCGTGAGGCAGCCAAACAGGTCGCGAGCGCACTACCAAAACCACTGCAGGAGAAAGCAGCGCAGGCAGAAGAGTTTGCCCGCAGCTTCTTTACCGGCGGCACACTGTTTGAAGAGCTTGGTTTCTATTATGTCGGCCCCGTTGATGGGCATAATCTGGATCACCTTCTGCCGGTCCTAAAGAACGTTCGGGATGCCAAAGAAGGCCCGATCCTCGTTCATGTGGTGACCCAGAAGGGTAAAGGCTACCTGCCTGCCGAGAATGCAAGCAACAAATATCACGCCGTTGCCAAGTTTGATGTTGTGACGGGTGAGCAGTCTAAGCCGAAACCGAATGCACCCGCCTATACTCGCGTTTTTGCCAATGCACTAATTGAAGAAGCGAACAAAGACGAGAAAATCGTTGGCATCACAGCTGCGATGCCGGACGGAACTGGCCTGGATGTGTTTGAGAAAGCTCATCCAACCCGCATGTTCGATGTGGGCATTGCTGAGCAGCATGCTGTGACATTTGCCGCCGGCCTTGCCTCTGAGGGTTTCAAGCCGTTCTGTGCGATTTACTCAACTTTCCTCCAGCGTGGCTACGATCAGCTCGTTCATGATGTTGCAATCCAGAAGCTGCCTGTGCGCTTCCCGATTGACCGCGCTGGTCTGGTTGGTGCGGATGGCGCAACGCATGCTGGTTCATTTGACACTGCATTCCTCTCCTGCCTGCCGGGCATGGTAATCATGTCACCTGGTGATGAAGCAGAGCTGGTTCATATGGTTTCCACTGCTGCGGCTTATGATGAAGGCCCGATTGCCTTCCGTTATCCACGCGGTGAAGGCATTGGCATTGATCTGCCGGAAATCGGCATGCCTCTGGAGATCGGCAAAGGCCGTATCGTAAAAGAAGGTTCCAGCGTTGCTTTGGTTTCATTGGGTGGTCGTTTGCAGGAAGCCCTGAGGGCTGCCGATACGCTTGATGCAGCGGGTCTTTCAACAACGGTTGCTGATGCACGCTTTGCCAAACCGCTTGATACAGAAATGATCGGGCGCCTTGCTAAAGAGCACGATGTGTTGATCACCATCGAAGAAGGTTCTATCGGCGGCTTCGGAAGCCAGGTGCTTCAGTTCCTCTCTGACAACGGTTTACTTGATGGCTCTCTTAAAGTTCGCAGCATGATCCTGCCGGACGTTTTCCAGGACCATGCGAAGCCAGAGACCATGTACAAAGATGCCGGATTAGATGCATCAGGGATTGTACACCGTGTCTTTGAAACCCTTGGTAAAGCAGAGGATTTGCCGTTAAGGCTGGTGTAGAACATTGTATTTGTGTTCATAACTCATCAAAAAATTAAATGAGGGGCAGCTTTCGCTGCTCTCCTTATTTTCTTTTTGCATATGATATGTAGTGTGAATCCAGTTTTACATCGTTGGCTGGTGCGCGCATGATACTGCTGCTTGCAACCTTTGCGTCCTTGATGCTGTCCACCGCCCTGATTCTTGCAGGGCATGGACTTTCTTCGACGCTTATCCCCCTCAAAGCTGATTTGGCCGGATTTGGAGACCTCCAGATTGGTCTGATCTCGTCCAGTTTTTACATTGGCTTTGTGATTGGGTGCCTGTTTGGTCCGTTTCTCATTCTGCGGGCCGGTCATATCCGTGCATTTGCTGCACTTGTTTCTTTGATGTCTGGCGCCGCACTGCTCCACCCTATTCTGGTGGATCCTTTGGCGTGGGCGCTTTTCCGCATCATCACTGGTGTGTGTTTTGCTGGCATCGTTTTAGTTGTTGAAAGCTGGTTGAATGACCGGGCAACTAATGAGAACCGTGGCACAGTCATGTCGCTTTACATCATCTGCTATCTGGGTGCCACCATGGGTGGCCAGCTGATGATTGTGGGCTTTGACGTTAGTACCTTTGTGCCATTTGCAATTGCGTCAATTTTTGTCAGCGTTGCGGTGGTTCCCGTTGTGCTCACCAAAGCTGTTCAGCCAGCTCCTATTACGTTGGTGCGTTTCCGCCCGATCAACCTCTATCAGACCTCAGCTGTGGCCCTGATTGGTTGTTTGCTGATTGGCCTTGCCAACAGTTCCATGTGGGCGCTGGCGCCGCTTTACGCCAAGCAGATCGGCTACAGCACCAACGAGGCGGCGTATTTTGCAGCGGCCATCGTTTTGGGTGGTGCGATTACACAGTGGCCGATTGGTCGTCTGTCTGACCGTGTAGACCGTCGTATCATTATTTTGCTCTTGGGCTTCGCCGCGGCAGCGGCAGCACTGGTCCTCTTTACGCTTGAGAGCGGAAACTTCTGGACCACATTCACCGTATTCCTGATCCTTGGCATGGCTAGTCAGCCAACATACGCGATTGTTGCTGCCCACGCATTCGACTATGTGGAAGCAGAAGACTACGTCGAAACATCTTCCGGCGTTCTGATGTCGAACGGAATCGGGTCGATGATTGGACCAACCGTTGCAGCAGGCCTGATGTTCAGTATCGGTCCTGAAGGGCTATTCATATGGGTGGCACTTGTTGAAGTAGCTCTTGCGCTCTTCGTTGTCAGCCGCCTGGTTATTCGCCCTGCAGACGAAGACCTGGAGAAGACAGACTTCGAATACGGTGCAACATCCAACATGGGTGCCGTGCTTACGCCCGATCCGCTAGATATCGAAGATCCTTACGTTATTCCGCCTGAAGAGTTCCCTGCCTATGAACAGGATGAGGGCATGGCATCAGAAGAAGTTGGTGATTTGCCAAATCGCAATGATGAGGATGAGAATCCGCCTACAACTGATGAGACTCAGGATAATTCCAGATTCCCTTCTGGCTGAGTGTAGACACACTCAGCGGAAGCAACTAAGAAAGACCCATGGTCAAGCCGAGTAATACATTACATGTACTCAGAAGCGAGCGGCATCCGCTCGTCTTACTTGCCAGCGTTGCGATGCTGGCCCGAGTGCTGTTGCTTGTCTTGAGTTTTTCCGGCGCGACTGCTGATCCTTCAGTTGCTGCGCTCATGCAATTGTGTGCCCCCTCAGGCGGCTCGCAGATTGCAAAGGTCGAAGGCTCCACTCACACCGAAAATCCGCTGGGAATAGGCTGCGATTGCACGTTCATGTGCCCGCATACGTCCAAACAGGCGACTTATTTTTCGATAGAGCCTGAGAGCTGGCAGAGTCCTACCCTCGTGGTTGCTGGTTCTCTCTCCCTTGATAGTGCTCTCGTAAATGACAGAAGCCTCCGTGGTCATAATTTCCTCATCCGAGCTCCTCCAGTCGCCTAGGTTTTCCCTTGATCAACAAAACCTGATTTGACTGATCTCTTCTGCCTGAGTTTACAGGTAGGGAGCTATTCCTTGGATGGATATTATGAAAACACGTGCTCTTCTTGTTGCAGCAGCTCTTGTTGCGTTTACTGGTTCGGCTGCTCTCGCGGACAGCATTCAGCATGGCGACCTGACCATTAAAGACGCATGGTCCCGCGCGACACCACCAAAAGCAAAAGGCGCAGGCGCTTTTGTCTCTATCACTAACAATGGCAGTGAAGATGCACACCTGACTGGTGCAGTTTCCGGCTATGCTAAGCGTACAGAAATTCACGAAATGGCTGTGAATGATGGCGTAATGAAAATGCGTAAGCTGGATGATGGAATTGTTATTCCTGCTGGTGAGACACTTGAGTTGAAGCCTGGCAGCTACCACGTCATGTTTATGGGCCTGAACCAAGCATTCAAAATGGGTGAAGAGCTCAAAGTTACTCTGGAATTCGAAAAAGCCGGTCCAGTAGAAGTGACATTCCCAGTTATGAAAATGGGTGCAAAATCCGGTAAAATGCACCACTAACCAATTGAACTGTGCACGGGTGGATTAAGATGAACGTTGCGAAAACAATTCGATATGGAGCGTGGGCTGCAGTCGCATTGCTCGTTGCCGCAGTTTCTGCTGTAACAGTGATGAAATTTGTGAAAGAGGATGTCCCGCAGGCTGCCACAGTGCAGATCGGTGGCCCGTTTGAGCTGGTTGATGGCAAGGGACAAGTCTTTACTGACAAGAACCTCAATGGCAAACCAACTCTGATGTTCTTCGGCTTCACATACTGTCCTGATGTGTGCCCAACAACCCTCTCTGATATGCAGGGATGGATTGATAATCTGGGCCCGAAGGCAGATGATCTGAACTTCGTTTTCGTCAGCGTTGATCCTGAACGCGATACACCAGACGTTATTGCAGATTATGTTGCTGCGTTTGGCTCTCACGTCGTTCCACTGACAGGCTCCGTCGACCAGGTTAAAAAAGTCGTCAAAGACTACCGCGTTTATGCGAGAAAAGTGCCATTGGAAGACGGTGATTACACCATGGACCACACCGCAGCTGTTTACATGCTGAATGGTGATTTGGATTTCGTGGGAACCATCAGCTATCAGGAACCTGAAGAAACAGCGCTTCCAAAAATCAGAAAGTTGCTTGGTAGCTCATAAAAGTTTAGGGTGTCTGAGAATTCAGGCACCCTTTTTTGGATGAAGACATGAAAGATCATGCAGCTCTTTATGCTGGCACAGCCGTCGTTGGACTTCTGCTGATCTCAGCCACCGCTTTCCTTTGGATGCGCTATGGCAATTTGCTTTTCTCAGACAAACTGTTAAATGCACTGGCTGGTTGCTTCGGCCTTTAGGCTAAGCTTTTAATCATCCCAGTCAGGTGACATATGCGGCTTGATCAATTCCTCGTCGAACATGACTATTTTGAAACACGGGCCCGTGCTCGTGATGCAATTTTGCGCAACACGGTCATGATAGACGGTACGCCTGCAAAAAAGCCTTCGCAGAAGATAGCAGGCAAACCTGACATCACTATAGATGATCCGGCTTCTGACTATGTCTCCCGCGCTGCATTGAAGCTCATCAAAGGCCTGGAGCATTTTGACCTCGCCCCTGCTGGGAAGATCTGCCTCGATATTGGCGCCTCGACTGGAGGCTTCACGCAAGTTCTGCTGGAACATGATGCTCAGATTGTCCATGCCATTGATGTTGGACATGATCAACTGGCGGATAAGATTTCCAACAACCCACGCGTTGTCCGTAAAGACGGACTGAATGCCCGTGAGCTGACGCTTGAACATCTAGAAGGCCAGCATCCGGAGTTTCTGGTTTCCGATGTGAGCTTTATCTCTCTGAAGCTTGCCTTACCACCAGCTCTTGAGCTGGCTGCTGATGGTGCTGTAGGCGTCTTCCTCGTCAAGCCACAATTTGAAGCTGGACGTGAGCGGATTGGGAAAGGTGGTCTTGTTACTCTTGAGATTGCAGAGGAGATCTCTGTTGAGCTGCAAGAGTGGATGAATGCCCAACCGGGTTGGTCCGTCCTTGGCATCACCTCCTCCCCAATCAAAGGCGGTGACGGAAATGCTGAGTATCTGATGGCCTGCCAAAAGACACCATCATAGTTATCGTGAAGCCCTCTCCCGAGGCATAGAAGTACTCAGGAGAGGGTATTCCAGTGCTTCTTTAAAGTGCTCGCAATTATGCGCGTAGCTGAGACACGAAGCCTTCCACGCGTTCTTTGAGCTCTTCAGCAAGATCAGTCAGATCCACTGAGGCCTTTTTTACGCTCAACGCGGAGTCGCTGGTATCCTCTGCCGCTTTGCCTATGTCATTTACGCTGGCGAAGACTTCCTTGGTTCCGTTGGATGCAAGCTCGGCACTTCTGGCAATCTCACTGGTTGCCACGCCCTGCTCTTCAACTGCAGCAGCAATATTGGAGGCTACTTCATCAAGTTCGCTGATGGTTTTGGAAATGCCCGCGATCTCATCAACAGCTCCTTGCGTTGCTTCCTGAACGCCGCTGATCTGTTCAGCAATGCTTTGGGTTGCCCGCCCTGTTTGATTGGCCAGATCTTTAACTTCATTAGCAACTACGGCAAACCCTTTGCCAGATTCCCCAGCTCGGGCCGCTTCAATGGTGGCATTCAAGGCAAGAAGGTTGGTCTGATCGGCAATGGCATTGATGATATCAATCACTTCGCCAATTTTCAGCACGGCTTCGGAAAGACCACGTACGGTGATGTTGGTTTGCTCGGACTTAGAGACTGCCACAGCAACCGTTCTTGAGGCCAGATCAACTTGCATCCCAATTTCGCGAATGGATGCTGTCAGCTCCTCCGCTGCAGAACTAACGGTTTGTACGTTAACAGAGGTCGCCTCTGCAGCACTTGCCCCAGCTTGTGCACGAGACTGTGCTCTTGTTGCAGCAGGCTCAAGCACCTCGGCATATGACTTCATGCCTGTGGCTGCGGATGAAACAGTCTGTACGACGGTGCCCACGCTCTTTTCAAAGTCAGAAACAATCTTCGTCCGCGTTGCCTTCTCTTCTGCTCTGCGCTTACTTTCCTGCTCTTTCTTGTCTGCCTCCATCTCCTTTACTTTGATGGCATTGTCTTTGAACACCCGTACAGCAGTGATCATATCCGAGATCTCATCTTGCTGGCGGCGCTCTGAGATATCGACATTCAGATTTCCTGATGCCAACTCACCCATAACCCTGGTCAGAGAAGAAATTGGCTTGCTCAAAGAACTGGCAAATATCCATGCGCCCAAAGCTGCAAAGAGTGCGAGAACGACACCCAAGACAGAGACAAGCGAGAACACCTGATTGGATGCCTCAAGGATCTTACTGCGTGGGATGGTGATGACCAGCAGCCATGGCTCCTCGGTTTTTGCGATGCTGATTGGAACACCGACTTGCAGCATCTCAACATTACCGACCTGCGTGTTGGGCAGAACGTTGGTTTTTCTGGAGTTTAACGGCTCAAGAATTGCTTTTGAAAAACCAGCTGAACCAGCAGCTTTGGACACAAGCTGGCTATCTGGATTGGAAACAATTGTTCCGGAAGAGCTGATCAGCGTGAGATAGCCTTCCTCATAGGGATGCATGGCATTCAATCGCTCCTGTATGTCAGAGAGCGCAATGTCCACACCGGCAACACCGTCTCTGGCTCCAAAGCCATCCACCGGTACAACAAGAGATGTGATTAGGGTATCCACGCCACCAACAGAGTAGGTGTAGGGCTCCAGAATGATCTCTTCACCACTTCTTTGTGCAAGCAAGTAGTAGTCGCCAGCCCCATCCTTTTCATAATCGACAAGTGCTTCCCGGCCAATTTGTCCACCCGAGCGGAACCAGTACGGGATAAATCTTCCGGTTTGGTCATGATACGGTTTATTGGCCCAGTCCTGATCCTTGCCATCAAATGCATCAGGTTCCCAAGCCGCCCAACTGCCAATCAGTTGTTCATTGCTCTTGAGGACGCTTTTGAGGATCTCAGCAGAAGCGTCACGATTAGCATCCCCACTTTTCCTGAGTGCATCTAATGCATTGGCTGTGTTTCGCGCGACGGCAAAAGATTGATCCAGTTCAGCTTTGACGACGGCTGCACTTTCCTTGGCGATTTCATTAGAAAGTCCGATTGCTTGTTCTTCAATAACTCCTGCCCCAATGAACAAGACAGATCCCGATGAGGCAACCATCGACACCAGCGCAATCACGACGACCCAAAATGTCAATTTCCCTTTTAATTTCAAAGACGGCATTGAAAACCCCTACAGAACATCACCGATTATTTTTGGGAAATTTGCAGCCATAGAATGTATACCCAAACGCATGCAACCAGCACATTACGTTGGGAAATCGATCAAATAGACAAACAAAAAGTTTATTTCAGAGAACATTTTAAATAGATCGACAAAATCTCATCTGAAACTCAGTATAAAGTGGCTCTGAGTACGCCTATACAGCATTTTTCCACATTACCTTTGCGTCATAGAGGATTACTTCCTCTAGATCAGATCGAAGACTAAACATCGCCGCCCATTCTCCCTCAAACAGAATGCCGGACTTCGCGAGATCAAGCATTGCATGTCTCAGTGCAGCGCTGTAAACGCTGTGCCATGTCTAAGAAGCCTGAAGCCACTGTAGAAACCCTCCGTATTGCACGCCTTGCCCATAAGGGTGACGGTGTTGCTGAGACCGATGCCGGACAGATCTTTGTTCCCTATACACTTGAGGGCGAGCTTGTCAGCGCCCAGGTGCAAGGACCACGTGCGGAACTTAACGAGATCATTGAGCCGAGCCCGCATCGCATCGCGTCCGTGTGCAAGCATTTCAGCACATGTGGCGGCTGCTCTTTGCAGCATATGGATGAGGCTTCCTACAAGGACTTCAAGCGGCAACAAGTGATTGACGCGCTGGCCTCCCGTGGCATTGAAACGCCAGTGGAAGATGTTGTGGTTTGTGGCAAGGGCAGTCGTCGTCGTGCCGTGTTTGCAGCTGTAAAAGCAGGCCATAAAGTGTTGTTTGGCTATCACACAGCTAAATCCAACCGCCTTGTCGACATTGAAGAATGCCCTGTGATTGCGCCTGAGCTCATGAAAGCTGTACCGGGACTACGCAAGCTTGCTGGCGAAATTCTGCCGCGTAAGGGCGAATTGAAGTTCACCGTGACGACAACACAGAGCGGCCTTGATGTTGCTATTGGTGGGTTGGGTAAAAACAAAGACAAACATTACCTTGAACTGTCACAGGGTGCTGTTGAGAATGACTTTGCACGCCTGACTGTTGATGGTGAGACAATTATTGAGATCCGTCCTCCTTTACTGGACATGAGCGGCGTCGCTGTTCCAATCCCGTCCGGTGGCTTTATTCAGGCAGCCTTGAGCGCCGAAAAAAACATGGGCGATCTTCTTTCAGAGGGTTTGAGCAGCTGCAAGCGTGTAGCTGATCTGTTCTGCGGTGCGGGCACGCTGACCTTCAATATCGGACAGTTTGCCAATGTGCATGCGGTGGAAGGCGAAGCAACGTCACTGAAAGCGCTTGATCTTGGATTGCGCCGTGCCAAGGGCCTTAAGAAAGTCACTACTGAACGCCGGGATCTGTTCCGCCGACCAATTGTTGCTAAAGAGCTTGATAACTTTGGCAAGGGTTTTGATGGTGTGGTGTTTGATCCGCCGCGTGCTGGTGCTCTTGCCCAAGCGCAGGAGCTTGCAAAATCTCCAGTCAAGAAGATCGTTGCGGTTTCCTGTAGCCCAGCTAGTTTTGCTCGTGACATTCGAGAGTTGCTGGACGGTGGCTATCAGATCAAACGCGTTGTGCCGATTGACCAGTTTCTCTATTCCCCTCATGTTGAAGTGGTTGCTCTGCTGGAACGCGGTGCATAAGCGGTGATTATGCAGGCGGCAAGTTGCGAGTAATTTGCCGCCTTCCCTGAACTTTCGATATTTGCCCTAAGTTTGAAAGCCCGTGTTACGGAAGCTTCACGCCCCTTGTGTATACTTAACCAAGTTTGTGACGCGCACAGGTGGTCGAGCCATTGATCAAGGGCCTTTCAGTTTTTGCCGCTATCATTTGCATCGTGCTGGGCCTGCTCACGGTCTGGACCCCTATTCCAACGGGCGTTCCGCTGTTGGCGCTGGGGACAGTGCTGCTGATTGCCACAAGCCGCAGGTTTGCAAAATTCGTACGGCGGCACAGGAAAAACTTCACCTGGCTCAATCAGGCTCTGCATTGGATTGAAGTACGATCCAGTGGTCGTTTCAAGAAGATCATCCGCCGGACCCGCCCACGTTATTTCAAGCGGCAAAGAGGCAAAGGGCAGCCTTCCCCTAAAGATAACGGCACTAAGTCTGCCGCGTAATTTCCCAAGACAACCAAATCAGGTAGGCTCTTTTCCAATTACAGGAGAAGTATATGCCAGCTTACGTCATTGTTGATACAAAAATTGAAGATCCCATCGCCTATGAGGATTACAAGGCCCAGGCTCGCCCGATTGCTGAGAGCTTCGGCGGCATCTACAGGGCACGTGGCGGTGATATGGATGTGGTTGAGAGTGATTTATGGACACCACACCGTCTCGTCATCGTGGAGTTTCCAAGCATGGAAAAGGCGCAGGCGTTTTTGAACTGTCCGGAGTATGCCCCTGTTGCCAAAATCCGTCATGGTGCTGCTAAGTGTAGCCTGACGATTATTGATGGGGTGTAAGTTCTGGGAGCCTGAGGAGCGTTAAGTGCTCAGGCCACCGCTGACGATAATAAAAGGTGCAGCATCATTCAGGTTGAGTGCTGACCAGTCTCCATAGGAAGCTGTTGCGCGCAGGCCAACGGCTTCCAACAGGTCGCGGATATGATCGCGATGTACGAAGCGGCGCATATTGTTTCTGGAGTAGTGCTGACCGTCGCTGTCGTAGTGGGTTTGCATGGACACGAGACCGTTTTTGTCTGGCCCTGCTGTATCCTGCCACAGCGACACTCTTTGCCCTTCAACTGAGCGTACCAAAAGCGGTTTGCCTTTCTGGCCCCACTTCTCCCATGGCCGTGCCTTCGGATTTTCCATGCCGAATGCGAATTTGCCATTTGGTTTGAGGTGAGCAGCGATGGTTTGCAGGACGAGGATCTGGTCCGTGTTGGTTGCGAAGGCCTGGAAAGCATTGCCGGTTATAATGATGCGGTCGAACTTCTGATTGAGATGCACCGTACGGGCATCTGCCTCCAACCACGTTACCGTCTCTGATCGTTTAACAGCTTGTGCAATTTTCTTCGGATTTCGGTCAACACCAACAGTGTTTATACCTTGTCTGGAAAGTGCGTTGGACAGCGCACCTGTGCCGCATGCAATTTGCAAAACGCTTCCACCCGGTGTGCAAGCGAAGTTGAAAAGATAGTCATCATCTGCCCCCCAATCCTTATCCAGACTGGTAAAGCTGCATGTGTTTCCCTTTGTCTCCGTGCGGTTCAGCTGCATGATAATTGCCTTCCGGGTGCTGTCCTTCCTAATAAAAGTTAGGTTAAGAGTGTTAACGTCTTGTAACAGGATAAGCGGATTTGCGGCCAAACAAAGAATTCTGAGGTATTTAATCTGCCCAATGATTGTTTATAGATCAGTGTTGCAGAGAAACATCATTGCCCCCGCCAGAACTGTCTAGTTCTTTGCAACAGGATCTCAGGGTCACACGCAAGGAGATGTAAATCCACTTCAAGTACTGGTGCGTTCGACTTGGCTTGCTTCAAGCGCCAGTTCTTTCTCATAGCCCGTCGCGGCATAGACTGGGGCTCTCGCTTTGCGAGGCAGTCATCAATCGGGCCTTTGAGTTTGATGTGCAGCTGGTTGAATTCCATGGTGCGGACAGCTGTTTTGTAAAGGGAAAGCTCAGCAATTGCTGACCAGCGCAGAACGCCAAGCCTTTCCAGATAGAGCCCGGTCTCATTGGCTGCGATTTGAGGGCGTTTATCGACGAAAGGGTAGTGCCAGTGAACGCTGAGAAAAACGGGTAGTGATGCCAATGCAGGGATCAGTGAACCGCTTACAATGCCCGTACCAAGAAGAGCTGCCCCGAGCAGCAGGCTGCCGTAGACAACGGGCTCGCCCGTCCCTTTTCGATAGCCCAGTGTGAATGGTTCAGCCGAGCTTTGCTCTTCCTGCCATGGATCAAGATCAAACTGAGACATGCCCCCGCCACTTTCCATATTGCGCCGGGGGCCTGTTTATTAGTCCGCCGGAGTTTCTGTTGCTTCAACTTTCAAGCCGAAGCCTTCAAGGCCAACATAGTGGCGCTCACGCGATGCAATAACCCGGATGGAATTGGCTCCCAGATCTTTCAGGATCTGCGCACCGAGACCAACTTCGCGCCAGTCCTCAGACCGGCCTTGAGCGGAATCGTGCTGCTCATGCTCAGCAGCTTCCAGATTATCACGATGACGGTTGGACTTACTTGCGACGCCTACCGCACCTTCACGCAGGTAAACAATAATGCCTCGGCCTCGTTCCGCAAAGTCTTCCATGATTGCTTCCAGAGGTTTGGTTTGCCCAAACACATCATCCAGAACGTTTTCCAGATGGAGTCTGACCGGAATATCCTGACCATCACGCACATCGCCGTAAACCAGCGCCAAGTGGCCAACATTGTCGAACGGAGTAGAATACACGATGGCACGTGCTTTGCCTGCAGTGGTCTCTACATCGAACTCGTCGATACGGCTCACAAGGTTTTCATGGCGCTGACGCCATGCGATGAGATCCGCGACAGAAACCATTTTCAGGTTATGCTCACGGGCGAAGTCTTCAACCTGCTCACCGCGCTTTACAGTGCCATCATCGTTGACCAACTCACTGATGACGCCGACTTCCGGCAGGCCAGTCAGCTTACACAGATCAACTGCTGCTTCTGTGTGGCCAGAGCGCATGAGGACGCCGCCCTCTTTTGCGACCAGCGGGAAGATATGGCCCGGACGGACGAAATCAGCTGCACCAGCATTTGGATTGGCAAGGCCACGAACTGTTGCACAGCGCTGCTCAGCTGAAATGCCTGTTGTCAGGCCTGGCGCATAGTCAACGGAGACGGTGAACGCAGTTGCCAGTGGAGCGTCATTGTTGGCGACCATCGGCTCAAGGTGCAGGCGCTTTGCTTCTTTCAGCGTCATTGGAGCACACACGATCCCGGAGGTGTGACGGATGATGAATGCCATCTGCTCAGGGGTGATCATGTTGGCTGCTACAATGAGATCACCTTCGTTTTCGCGATCATCATCGTCGGTTACAACAACCATCTCGCCGTTTTCGAAAGCGCGCAGGGCTTCGGCTACTCTTGTTTGAGACACGACGTACTCCTTGTTTTCTTTTAGTCCGAGAAAATCGTTGGGGGTCACCTGATGGCCCGTCGCTTCAGCGATTTTTTGGGCCATATCCCGAGAAATCCATGCGCTTGGGTCGTTGCACAGAGCCGTTACAGATGCAGGAGACAAACCAGCGCGGCGTGCAAAGGCACTCCTGCTTTCACCAGCGTCTTCTAACCATTCAGTCAAGCGCATAATCCTAGCCCCTTGGCCTTGCAATTTTCAGTGATACTGAAATCGCGCTTTTGAACTCGGAAATCAAGGGGCAAATCGAAAAAAGCTTATCGCTTTCTACCTAGGTCGTATCTGTGGGTGATCTTGAGGTGAATAAACGGTTTGCGGCTTTGTGCGAACACGCTCGATTGCATGCATTGGGCCTGCCCCGAGTTCGCAAACTGATCAAAGAAGCACTTAAAGCACCACATGGCCTTCCATGCAGTGTTGAACCAGAGTTCCCGATAATCGGGATGAGCAAGGCGGCAGGCAATACCTGCGCTTTTTAATTAGTAATGAGTCTTCGGCATTGGCTACACGCCTTGCCCGGGCTTTTTATAATGAACAGCGTCGCCTCTTTTGCCTATAAGGCACGATA
>NZ_LMCK01000011.1:0-8358 GCF_001623165.1 Pseudovibrio sp. WM33 | reverse complement strand
AATGATGATGCCGGATCAATTTTGAACGCTCATTGACACCTCTTTAACCGTTTAAATTACCCAAACAGGGCCATTGCTCTGTTTGGGTCTGTCTTCAAAGCGCTGCGAGCACCAGAACCTCGATTTTGTAGTAAGGTTTCGCCATGCGGGCTTCGACGCAAACTCGTGTTGGGGCTGCGTTGAGATCAGCGACCCACTCATCCCAGACATTATTCATCCCATCATATTCACGCATGTCTGCCAGCCAGATCTGGACGGAAAATACGTTTTCACGAGTTGTCCCTGCCTCAGCAAGCAAGCTGTCAACTTTTGCAAAAACATCTTTTGACTGTTCGGTGATGTCACCCTCAACCAGCTGAGACACCTGACCTGCCAAGTGAACAACATCATTGTGAATTGCTATGGCAGAAAAGCGCTTTGAACCGCCTAGTTTTTTGAGTTCTGAGCTCATTTTTACTCCAGTTTTCATCAGTCAGCGTGTTCATGCAAACACCTGACCTCTTCCATCGGTTTTCTTAATCTTGAGATTGAAGAGCGGCTGCTGATCAGTCGTTGTCTGTCAGGCCAGCACCAGCGCCACGCAGGCGGGATGCTTCTGTCGCCGGGGCGAAAGTTCGCTGTGCAAATACCCCAAGCCGGGCCCAACATGCATCCCCAACAACCGCTCTATGGATAGGTTTGCTTTGCGAGAGCATTTGTGCCGGAGCAGAACATTCAACCCGTTTGGCATGGGAGGATAAAATCGCCTCCGAGTTGCCCTGAACACAGAGTTCCTTGCCATTGGTGACCATGCGCGTGCCTTCCCATTCCACAGCAACTGGCTGGCCAAGACGCAAGGCTGCACCAGATGCAAAAGGGACGACCAGCAATGGGTAATCAACTTCCAACATTGTTATGATGTTGCCCAGCTCCATTTTGATCGCACAATCGCTCATCGCGGCGCCCGCAATGAGCGGGCTTAGCCTGCCTGCCGGAGCACGCCAAATGCCCTGAAGTGCCACCGGTGACAGGTCAACTGCTGGTAATCTGTCGTTCAGCTCTAAGAGTGAGACAAGCAAGTCTGGCCCAGGAAATCCAAAAGAGGCAAGCCAGCGCGTTCCTTTAGCGGCCTCCTCACATAAGCCCCATGGCAACCCTGCACCGCGAGAAGCACGCTTGCACATCGCTTCGATTTCATTGAGAGAATAACTCATCTAGTTGCCCCTGCTCAGTGCTGGATAGACCCAGAAATCATCAGATTGTGACGCCAACTCCTCCGGATAAGGCGCGTTTGCATACATGTTGATGCGTACCCAACGATCAGAGCGCGGATCGAA
Source organism: Pseudovibrio sp. WM33 (assembly GCF_001623165.1). Classification (NCBI taxonomy): domain Bacteria; kingdom Pseudomonadati; phylum Pseudomonadota; class Alphaproteobacteria; order Hyphomicrobiales; family Stappiaceae; genus Pseudovibrio; species Pseudovibrio sp. WM33. The sequence continues at coordinate 7,042 of NZ_LMCK01000011.1, read as the reverse complement.
TTGCACTGCGCCGAAAAAGGCAAGTTTACATCTCAACATATCGATCGGCAGAACATCGCTTGCAATCGTGTTGTCGCGGATTTCAGCATAGGGTGCCTGATTGACAATCTGAGCGCGGCGAACGATGTGACGGTATTCAGGATGCCTCAGCAGAAACTGAGCGATGTTTTTGTCTTCTGGCCAGTGGCCCAGAGCATGATAAAGCGCAGCTGCATCACGTCCGGGCGCTAAAGGTTGCTCGTATTCTTCAATCGGCTCTTCAAAGCGTTCACCCAGACGTGGCTCCAGCTTCTCCTCTGAGACATACCAGGCCTTTGCTTTGTTCTGCTGATCACTCCAATCAATTTCCAATGCCCAACCATAGACCCGTTCGAGAACTTCTCGCAGATCCTGCAGTGTCATCGCTCCAGCAATGCGGAATGTTGGCGTGTTGTCAGCGGCCATGGTGTTTGCGAGATCATCAACAAGTGCCCCATAAGGCTCCAGCATCAAGGAAGTCAGGCACTCCTGCCCTTCCAGAGACAGTTCCTTTTCTGCCCAGGTATTTAACTGGTTCCAAGGGTGATCACTTGCATCAGAGATGTTTTCGGCCTGCTGCTGCAACGATACAAGGTCACGCTTGAGCCCTTCAGTCTTTTCAGATTGGATCTGATGGTCCGTTGTCCAGGACGCAGTCAATAAAATGCTGCGCGCCAACAACTCACGAAAGAGTTCAATCTCTTGTTCACTTGCCTGAGGGAGTGCACGTACGCGTGCAGCCGCTTGTTCCCGGGCGGCAATCCAGTTGTTAAACAGTACAGGGTGATTGAGCAGAAATGGCGCCATTCCGAGGCCAGTTGAATTCCCAATGCCCATAGAACGGGCGATAGCAGGATCCAACTTTACAGCTTTTTCGCCCCCCTTCATTCGCGCCATATACTCGACAAGGTCGCGCACAAAAGCACGTGTCAGAAAGACGGAAAGCATCTCCACCTGGAACGGATTTTGAAACTCAGGACGGTCCGCGATCATTTCGCGATCCGCCGCCCCAAACTTGCCTGACCCATAAACGGCTGTGGTACGCATGAGATAGCCGACGGCTTCGATCTTTTGGAGATCCGGCTGCTCTCCCTTTGCCAGAGCCGTTACAATGTGCTCCCACAATCGCGCCGAACGGTTGGCGCGTGACAGTGATAGTTCTGTCTCACAAATGCGCCCAGCCTCTTGCAAAGGTACGTTGCGAGAAAGACGTTCAATATCCTCAGAGGTTGGAATACCGTCAAAAAGAGTGAACGTAGCGTCCCAGGCATCCGCGATCACGCGGTCTGATCGTTTCTCAGCTGGAAGATCATGCGAGAAGGCAACAAGAGAGTAGGTTCGGTCCGGACCATGAGCGCAATAGACAGCGTGCCCAACACCGCATTCATCCATTTCAAAGACAGGTCGGTCAAATCGCCAATTTTCATTCTGCATGCGTCTTAGAAGAATACGCATGAAGGATAGGCGCGATTGGTGGATTGAACCGAGCCGGCTCAACTTCATCACCTTATCAGGTGAACGCAGTTGGATTACATCGGTTTCGCAAACACTCATAATCATCTCATCCTCTGGACAATCCGAAGCTTAAATTGCCCGAGCCATATTGGATATATGTGCTCGGGCAATTTGCTTAGCTGTCTCTTCCTTTCGCTATTGTGATGCGCAATGCATCCCAAAGTGACGGAATGAGTAGCAAGGATACTGGTACTGCGGTGATGACGATAAAGCTTTGCAACTTTGAGACGCCGCCAGACCCGACTGAAATCAGGATTATTGCCATCATACCCATTGCAATGCCCCAGAACACACGAACTGCCATAGATGGTGTTCCGCTCTTGGACATGGTGACAGAGATGACGTAGGTCATGGAGTCACCTGTTGTCGCTACGAAAATCGTTGTCAAAACCAAGAAGAGGATTGAGACAAAGAAGCCAAGCGGCAACTGCTGTGTGATCGCCAAGAGTGCAGCTGGAAGGTTGAAACCTTCAAAAGCAGTCGCGATTGACCCAGCCTGCTGAAGTTCAAATGCAATCCCAGAACCGCCAACAATAGTGAACCAGAAGTTTGTGACAATTGGCGCGACAATGGACAGCATGATCACGATAGAGCGAATGGATCTGCCACGAGAGACACGCGCGATGAACATTGCCATCAACGGGCCGTATCCCATGAACCAGCCCCAGAAGAACACAGTCCACCAGCCAAGCCAACCCGGCTCACCAAAGACACCAGCTTCGCCGCGGTAAAGCGCCATGCCGAAGAAGTTGCCAAGATATGTTGCAAAGCCTGAGAAGAAGCTGTTGAAGATGAAGGCTGTTGGGCCAGCGAGCAAGACGAAAAGCAGCAGACCGGCAGCCAGAATGACATTCAGGCGGCTCAGAAGCTGGATACCTCTGGAAAGACCGGAGATGGCTGAAATCGTATAGAGCGCGACCAGGCCAGCAATCACAACAGCTTGTGTTGTAAACCCATCTGGAATGCCAAACAGATCACTCAGACCGTAACTGACTTGCAACCCGAGGAAGCCAATCGGACCCACGGTTCCAGCAACCACAGCAATGATACTTGACGCATCTGCTATGAGACCAATTGGACCGTTGATCGCTTTGTCGCCAAACACTGGGTAAAGCAAGGTCCGCGGTGCGAGTGGCAATCCTTTTTCATAGTGATAATGCATCAGCATCACGGTACTCAAAGAGCCAAGGATCGCCCAGGCCAAAAAGCCCCAATGCATAAAGCTTTGTGCCATGGCTGCATCCACGGCAGCATCCGTGCCGGCTTCTGCGCCAAACAGTGGAGGCGATGACAGGAAGTGCGCCATTGGCTCACCCGCAGCCCAGAAGACACCGCCACCTGCTAGCAGGGTGCACATGATCATTGCGCCCCACTGGAAGACCGTAAACTCTGGCTTTGCCAGGTTGCCCATAATTGCCTTGCCGCCCGGCAATACACAAAGGATCAAGCCCAATAGAAACGTCGACAGAAGCAGCACCTGCCAAAACAAGCCGAAGTATGTTGCAGAAATATTGAAGCCCCAATCAACAAATGCCGATAATACATCGAGATTGATAAGTGCGACTAAGCAGAAGAGCACGATAAAGCCACCTGTAATCGCAAGCAGCGGCATATTGGTATCGTTAGCGTCCTCTACAGATTGCTTGGTAATGTCCGTCATGTTTCCCTCCCTGGTGACGGCAATGCAGCATGTTCAGTTAAGCTGAACAGTTCTTCTTCAACTCCGATGGGGGTGAGTTAAGCAGCCTCTTTTCGGCTGGCGCTGCGTGAAAACTGCTTTCATAAAAGCAGTACCAATTTCGGCCCATGATCCCTGCAGTTTCCTCCTCATTGAAACCGACAGTTCGCAAACCTTTTTCAAGGTTGCCAAAATCTTTGTTGCTCTCGAACCATGTAGGCATTGGCGGGAAGCCCGGCGCGCTCGCCGATCCCTCACCGTAGTCCGTCTCTTTTGTCCAACGCCCCATACGCATCCATTCCACGATGCTATCTGGCTGGTCCTGGCAAAGGTCAGAGCCTATACCCAAATGCTGTGCACCAAACTTCTCGGCAGTCCGCGCAATCATCGTGCAGAAGCTTTCAAGCGTGCACGCCGATTTGTCTTTGAGGTGATGCGGGTAAAGCGAGAAGCCCAGCATTCCGCCATTTTGCACAACGGCCTGAATAACATCATCTTTCTTGTTACGCAGCGCAGGTGCCCAATCAAACGGATTGGCATGCGTGATTGCGATTGGCCTTTCAGAGTAATCCGCAGCCTCAATCGTCGACCGATCAGCAGAATGGCTCATATCCACGACAAGCCCGACCCGGTTCATCTCCCTCACAACCTGTTTGCCCATCCGGGTAAGGCCGGTATCTTCAGCTTCATAGCAACCTGTGGCAAGCAACGACTGGTTGTTGTATGTCAGCTGCATGAATCGTGCACCAAGGCGGTGCACAATCTCAACGAGGCCGATATCATCTTCAATCGGGCTTGGGTTTTGGAACCCAAAGAGGATTGCTGTGCGGTTGGTTTCGCGTGCAACATCAATATCAGCGGCCACATAAGCGGGCATAATGAGGTAAGAGTATTGCTCAAACCAGCGGTTCCACTGCTCAAAATTGAGAACTGTCTCGCGAAAATTCTCATGATACGCGATCGTTACATGAACAGCGTCTAATCCCCCTGCCCGCATTTGCCGAAAGATTTTCTCAGACCAGTTGGCATATTGAAGATTGTCGATCCACATCACACAGGAACTCCGGATGAGATGTAGGAGGTTTTGACGATGGTGTAGAAATCCTTCGCGTGGGAGCCCTGCTCTCGTGGGCCATACGAGCTGTCTCCACGACCACCAAATGGAACGTGATAGTCAGTACCAGCTGTCGGCAGATTAACCATCACACACCCTGTACGCGCGTTTCTGCGGAAATGGGTTGCCTTTGCAAGGTTTTGCGTCACGATGCCTGATGTCAGTCCGAAATTGGTGTCATTAACGGTCGCGAGCGCTTCATCATAACTGCCAACCTTGATGACTGCCGCCAATGGTGCAAACATCTCTTCACGGTTGATTTTCATGGAATTATTCGAGTTCAGGAAGACACCGGGAGACATATAGAAACCCTGTGTCGGCATCTCCAGACGCTGCCCACCACATGCGAGCTCAGCACCTTCGGACTTACCAAGCTCAACATAAGCCAGATTTTCGTTGAGTTGTTGTTCAGAAACGACCGGACCAATCTGAGTTCCCCTCTGCAATGCATGGCCAACCTTCATGGCTTTTGTGCCAGCAATGAGCTTCTCAACAAACGCATCATGAATGGCTTCGTGGACAACCAGACGGGAAGAAGCGGTGCACTTCTGCCCGGTTCCGCCAAACGCCCCTCCGATTGCTAAAGATACAGCCAGATCAAGGTCAGCATCATCCATGACTGCAAGAGCGTTTTTGGAGCCCATTTCCATCTGAACACGTGTGAAATTCTGAACAGCTGCTGATGCAATGCCGCGGCCAACCGGAACAGAACCCGTGAAGGAAATCGCATCGACCTTTGGGCTCTCAACCAAACGTTGACCAACGTCACGACCAGAGCCCATGACCAGTGAGAAGAGGCCTTTGGGTATGTCTTGCCGCTCAATAATCTCTGCCAGAGCGACAGCAGAAGCAGGCGTCAAATTTGCCGGTTTCCAGACAACAGCATTTCCAAATGCAAGCGCTGGTGCAATCTTCCAGGAAGCCGTTGCTGTTGGGAAGTTCCACGGAGAGATGATCGCAACAACGCCAACAGCTTCCCGACGGACATCAACCTCGATACCATCCCGCACAGAATCTGCATTTTCACCGATCTGACGCAGTGTTTCAGCTGCATAGTAGGTGAAGAACTGGCCCGCACGGTAGACTTCGCCCTTACCTTCGGCGAGAGGTTTACCTTCTTCACGAGAAAGCAGCGTGCCGAGTTCCTCTGCACGCGCCATCATCTCTGTACCAATCGCATTCAGCACGTTGTATTTGCGCTCAATGCCATAAGCGGCCCACTCCGCCTGAGCAATGCGTGCCTGATCTAAGGTCGTTTCCAACTGGTCAGCAGACGCCTGCGCAAATAAACCGACAAGATCACTCAGATCCGATGGGTTCCGGTTCTCAACTTCGCTTGTGCCAGCGGTCCAGTTTCCTGCAATGAGGTTCAGTTTTGTGTCGACCATGTGATCTGCTGCCTATTCACCCGTAGAATTACTGAGCAGACTATGGACACATGATTCAATTTCAGTCAAAATCAAACTTCTGTAACTTGCTTCAGGAAAATTGAAATGCAGATCAAAATTGAGATGCTTCGTTGCTTCGTTGCAGTTGCACGAACCGGCAACCTCAGTGATGCAGCTGAGGTTCTTGGGCGCACCCCCTCTGCACTCTCTATGATGCTAAAGCAGCTGGAAGAAAATCTGGGACAATCTTTGTTTGAGACCGATCGTAAGAACCGACTCTCAGCGCTTGGATCTTTCGTTCTGGAGCAGGCAGAGCGGGAACTTTATCAATTTGACGGCATGGTTCAGGACATTGTGAACTTCGCAAAAGCAAAAAGCGGAAAAGTGCGATTGGCTGCCGTCCCATCCGTTGCGAACACAATCATGCCTGAAGTCATCGCCCAATATCTCTCTGCGCGCCCAGACGTTCACATCGAGCTCCGAGATATGGATTCTGCATCCATCCTGCGCGAACTGGCAAAAGACCGGATTGATCTAGGGATTGCATCCACACAGGGGCACGCCACTTCATTTCACACTCAAACTCTCTTCTCAGATCGCTTTGGAATTCTTTGCCACAAGTCTTGTAAGCTCTTGAAGTTAGGAGATAAGTTGCGTTGGTCTGACGTTCAAGACGAACGTCTGATTAGCAATAACCTCTCTCAGTCCATCCAAATTCCCGACTGCCAGCAACTTCATACAAACGCAGGACTAAAAGTTCACAACATCACATCTTTGATAGCCATGGTCCGCAGCAAGGTCGGCATTACGATCCTCCCCGAAACCACAGTACAGATGCTCAACTCAGAAGAAATCAGCTTTATCCCCCTGCCTGAAACCAACATACAACGCGAAATCCAACTCATCAGAAAATCCGACACCCCACCATCTCCGGCAGCACAAGAACTGGAGCAGGCGATTTTGATGTTTGTGAAGGAGAGAGGATGATTAATCTTGATACTTAGGGCTCGTCGCTCAAATTATCCAAGTTCGCTCATTAGCAGCCGCAGCACACTGCAAAAGCTTAAACTTCGACTTAGAGACTCGTGTGCCAGGAGCAGAAAACAACAAGCAGAGGAACGATAATCCGAGCACTGAAGAAACTGGAATAAACATGTTATATCAGAGGCCAATGCGCGCATGGGTGCGGGCAAAACAATTTTGAAGAAAAGAGGGACAGCAGAGCACCAGTGGTCGCGCGGGACTCTTTAAGTAAGCATCGTTACAATGACAAAAACAACCGAAAGACATTGATCAGCCCCACTTGAGTGGTCCGGTTTGAAAGTTAGT
>NZ_LMCK01000010.1:0-107588 GCF_001623165.1 Pseudovibrio sp. WM33 | reverse complement strand
GGTCCGGCAAGCAAAGGAACAGACTGGCGGATACACGCCAGCTATGACCCTGCTGCCGGCTGCTTTACACATTTGGAGATCACTGATGTTCATGGTGCTGAGAGCCTGACCCGCGGGCCTGCCTTGCCGGGAGACATTCACATAGCTGACCGTGGATATGCCCAGGCCAAAGGATTGCATCGCATATTAGAAGATGGCAGCGACTTTATTGTCCGCACCGGTTGGCGCAAAGTTCGGCTGCGTCATATGAATGACACCCAATTTGATCTGTTTGCCATGTTGCCGGAAGCTGACTATGACAGACCGGTGGATTATCCGGTTGACATCAAGGGTAGCACAAAAGAAACAGATGTTCCCGCTCGCCTGATCATCCTGCGCAAACCACCGCAAGCCACCGAGCAGGAAAGAAAACGCCTTCGGCGCACGGCCAGCAAAAAGGGCAGCAAACTCAATCCGGCCTCACTCGTTGCCGCGGAGTACATGCTGTTGCTTACTTCATTGCCAGCTGAGGAGTTTGACGCCAACAGCATTGCCGAGCTCTACCGGATACGCTGGCAGATCGAACTCGCCTTTAAACGACTGAAAAGTCTCATTCATATAGACAGACTACCAGCAAAAGACCCCGCCCTGGCAAGAAGCTGGTTATTATCTCATCTGATCCTTGCCTTGCTGATTGAGCGTCAAAGTGAGGAATGCCTGTCACACGTGCCTCCTGACCAAAACCGGCAGGAGCGCACACCGTCTTTATGGCGAATAAACAAGTTGCTGCTCCAGGCTCTGCTCTCCGCCATACAGGGGATATGGGATACGAGTGGGATTACCGGAAAAGCAAGAAGCTTCTGGCGCGCTATGTGCGAGCCGCCAAGAAAGAGAAAAGTTCAACGAATTCCAAAACATAACCTCTTAAGTTAGCGCCTATGGGGCTATGCCCCGTACACCCCTCACCGTCAAAAGCTGGATAAGCTCTTGGGTCGTTTTTATGTCTGACCTAGCATTCGAAAAATTGACAGCAAAGAGACAATCACTCGTCCCAGCTTTTTCGCATTTCCCACGGGAATTTACCTTCTACCGGCAATCCGCAATGGTAGTAGAGCGGTTCGAGTGCTTCTTTCATGCCAGCAATATTGAATTCCTTTGTCATGTCACCGAATGCGGTTTCAATGCGAAACGTGACTTTGTTATGGTTTATAAAGCGATTAATATAGGCTTGAGCAGGGTAGCTTGTGATAACTGTAGCCTCTCCCCCCTCCACAAGAGTAAGTGCTTTAGTAAAGGGCGTGATATCCGGTTTTAGGATTTCAACACGATTGCCTGATGTTCCGTTTCTCGGTGAGAGGTCACAGTGCGGCCATACGACACCAAATCGGAACCCCTCATCATATTGGCTTCCGTCATATGTGCAGATAGCTATGAGACTGGGTCTTTGAACTGCCCCCGTTTTTGGACAAGATTCGGCAGTTCCTTCAGTCGAAATCGACAGCACCTCTAAGCCCGTGTCTGGGTTAGTATAGGAAAGCTTTTCCCAGTCAGCTCTTGCGCTACCAAGACTAACGAGCGCGATACAGCTCAGTGTGAGTGCGAAACGAGAAAAGTGATAGATGAAGTTTGATAGCTTCAAGAAATTTACTCCTACAAAAACAAATGTAAACAGGAATCGGGTTCGCCTCCTCTTGCTGCGCCTTTGTGCCTGATTGCTTTGCTCAAATACAGCTTTTCATTTCTAACAGCTCTGTTTCTTTGACCTTTCACATGCCGCCGATTGTGGCGGAAAATTCATATCTTTTGCAAAGGAATGTCTATGGCTGGACCAATCCCCATGGCGCTGGGGCCGTTTTTGTTTCATGCGCACGGCTTTGGCTATACCGAGCTGGAACGGACGCTGGAAACCCGGTGGGCCACGCAGGAAACTGCTGGACGTATGCATGCCCAGCAATGGACGGGCCCCGGTTCTGAAACCATTCGTATTAGCGGCGTGTTGTTTCCTCAGGAATTCGGCGGGCAAACAACGCTTGACGGTGTACGTCTTGCTGCAAAGCAGGGCGTGCCGTTGATGTTGGTTTCTATTGGCGGGCGGGTGTTTGGATCTCACACTATCCAAGGGGTTGAGGAAGCTCAAAGCCTTCACGACAGGATCGGCACGCCTGGGCAAAATGAATATTCCATCGAGCTGCTGGCCTACCCAAGCAGCTTTTTCAATGTGATTGGCGCTGTCGCTTCGATCTTTTAACTCAACTCACGGAGCATGCATGGCGGAACTGATTGAGGTGGACATGGAACGCCCTCTGGACCTGATCTGCTCACAGTATTACGGGCATACCAGGGGCAGCGTTGAAGCGGTATTGAAGGCAAACACCCACCTTGTGGGGCTCACACCTATTGTGCCACGCGGAACCAAGATCTCTATGCCGGTTTTAAGCGGTAATGAGACAACCACGCTGAAGCTTTGGGATTAGACAATGCGGCCAATCGTAAAAGTCTCTATCGACGGCAAACCCGTTTCAGGGTTGTTTCTGGAGCGCTTGATTTCCATCCGTGTGGTAGATCGCGAAGGTACGCGATCAGATACCGTTGATTTGGAACTGGAGGATGGTACTCCCTTTGTCGCCCTGCCAAAGCCGAAAGCGAAGATCAAGGTTTGGATGGGGTATGCCACCAGTGGTCTGGTGTACAAAGGCGAATATACGGCCAGCGAAATTGAGGTGCAGTGCCTGCCGTATCTCCTCAATGTGCCAGGACAAGGCGCGGATGTAACGGAAGACCTGAAGACCCAGAAAGAACGCCATTTTGACAATAAGTCCGTCAAAGACATTGTGAAGCAGATAGCCGGTGAGCACGGACTAAAGCCTGTCATTCATGATGCAGTTGCTGCCCACGTTTATGAGTGGCTCGGTCAGCAAAGTGAAACGGACATGCACCTGCTTGAACGGCTTGCACGTCGCCATGGTGCGTTGTTTGCTATCAAAGATGGCCGGCTGGTTTTTGCCGAAAAAGGAACCGGCAAAAGTGCGAGCGGAAAGGAACTTCCTGTTCAAACCATCTCGCAATCTCAGATCATTGAAGGGTCTTGCCGCGTGCGGTTTGGAGATCGTGGCCGGTACAAGACGATTAAGGCGTACTATCAGGACCCGAACAAAGCCCGCCGTGTCGGTGTTGAGGCACAGGGCGATAAGAACGGGAAGGGCACCTACAAGATCCGTGAGACCTTCAGCTCAGAAGGCGAGGCAAGAGAGGCCGCTAAGGCGCGAGCCAAAGAGTTGCTGCGCGGTGAAGTGACGACAACAGTTTCAATTGAGGGCAGACCAGATTTTCTGGCCGGACAACCGTTTACATATGCGGGTGTGCGTCCTGGCGTAGACGGGTTGGAGTTTATCGCAGAAGGCGTCACCCACAGTTACTCCAAAGGCGGTGGATTACTGACAGAAATCGAAGGTAAAGCCAAAGCGGGGAGCGACACTGCCTGACAGGCAAAGAATTGCATTCTCAGGCTATCAGGTTTGAATAAACAGCTTTAGCTTTTACGAAAACCAACCGTAGTTGATACCAATCAGAACTAGGATCACGATGGAAAGGCCGATAGAGGCAATTGCCAGTTTATCTTGCGTTGACATGATTGTGCTCCTATATTGTAAGCCAAGTAGACCCTCTGTGACAGAGAGGGCCTACCGGCTTCAGGTTACCAGTGGTGTATGATGTTCGCTAAGAGCATCAGGGCCACGATAATCTGAAGGAGAATTGCGAGAAGCTGTAACTTCATATGCTTTTCTCCTTTGTGGCGGGGATGGCCAATCCATCCCCATCACCACAAACTCTTTATACTGCATTTTGCAGAGACATTCAGCTCCTGGTTGCGCATTTTGCAACTCATCCACCCGCCCTCCGAGGCGGGTTTTTTATTGGAGTAATCCCCGTGAACATCACTGAACTTGAGAGCGTGGAGGGCTTTGCCGCCTTCTGCGAGGGCCTCAACCTGCGCCATTTTTCACCTCGTGAGCTGCTGAGCAAGGGGAAAGCGCATGAAACGCCCGTGCATCCTGGTTATGGCCTCAACGCAGATCCGCCTGCAGAGCTCTGGCCCAACATTATCCCCGCCATCACCATGGCTGATAGAATGAGAGAACACTTCGGACGTCCGGTTGTCATTCTCTCTGCCTACCGCTCTGCGGCCTACAACACGGCCATTGGCGGAGCCTCGCGCAGCCAGCACCTGAAGTTTGCCGCGCTGGATCTGAGCTGTCCGGGCGTCACCCCGCGAGCCTGTTTTGACTGGCTCAGCATCCAGCGCGATCGCGGCGTGTTCGTCGGTGGTCTCGGCCTTTACCGCAGTTTCATCCATGTGGACGGGCGTGGCACCAACGCCACCTGGGACAACTCCTGACGGCCACACCTCACTCATAAAAGGAACCTCTTTGATGCAACGGATCATTTCCCTTGCAATGGGCCTGTGTGCCCTTTGCTTTGTCGCCCTGAGCTTTGCCAGCACTGCGCTGGCCGCTGATGAGGGCAGTTACACCATTGACCTTGCTCCACTGGCAGAGGCTGTGATGCCCACGCTCATCGCTCTGCTGGGCGCGCTTGTTTCAGCGGCTCTGGCATGGGCGGCGCGATTGCTGCACCGATAACTGGGTGTATCGCTGGATGAACGTCACCGCAAAACTCTGGAGGAGATTGTCGTTTCCAAACTGCGGCAGATGCTGACAGATGCATATGAGGGCAACCGTGCTTCCATGCGCATCCACTCCCGGTCCCAGCTTGTGGCCGAGGTTGCGGGTTACGCCACCAGAAAAGCCCCCGATGCCATTCGCCATTTCAAGCTGCAACCGGATGATCTGGCCGAGTTTGTCTCTGGACGCGTGGGGCCCAGAACCTTGCAGAAAATCCAGCAGGGCGAGCGGGCAACCGGGCAGGGCAGCGCATGAGCCAGCTGCTGCGTGTCTTCCTCAAAGCCATGGTCGAGGCGCTGTTCAGCCGTCTTGACCGGAAGCGTGCCCAAACCCGCACCGATCGGCTTAATAAGACGGAGGAGCATCATGACTTTGAGCAGCGGGCCAGAGAGGCAGAGGCTACGGCTCATCGCGAGCTGCTGGATGATAGCCCTGATGATGTGCCTGAGCGCCTGCGCAAGCACGGGCTCTGATCCACCACAGCCACCCCAAAGCTATCACTGGCGCTTTCCCACTCCAACGCTCCATCCCTACAGCCTGACGTACTCCGCCGCTGTGGCACAGGAGCTGGAATCTTTGCCGCGGCACGCAAAGCTGCGGCAGATCACGGCGCACTATCAGGCCCTGCGGCGGGCTGTGTGTGCGATCGACACATGGCAGCAACCAGCCTGCCAAATCCTGAAAGGTCCCCATGAAACATCTTCTGACAACCATCCTGTGCCTGACGATCTGGGCGGGCACACAGCAGACGCTGGCCAAGAGCCGGACACTGCCCGGGCCCTACACCGCCAGGACAATTAAAGTCATTGATGCCGATACCCTGCGCGTGTTTGTGGAAGTCTGGCCCATGGACTTCAAACGCGTGGATGTGCGGCTGGAGGGCATTGATACGCCGGAAAAGCGCAGCACCGGCTGCACCGCGCTTTATGGTGGCAAAGCTGCGGACGTGCCGGCGCATATCAAGCAGCGGGAAAAGCAACTGGGCCTCAAAGCCACGGAGTTTGTGAAGGCCCATGTAAAGCCGCAGGACACCTTGCTGCTGACCGATGTGAAGCTAGGCAAATACGCAGGCCGTGCCGTGGGCAGGCTGGCCCTGAGTGATGGCAGGGATCTGGCTGACCTCCTCATCCAACACGGCCACGCGGTAACGTATGACGGCGGCACCAAAGCCGCACCGTGGTGTTTGGACAACTAAGCCAGCACACAAAGGACATGCATTGACCCGGCCTCGCAAGACGCCGGGTTTTCTTTTGCTTTGTTTTTGGAGGTACCATGAGCGACCCGTTACAAGCTGTTCTGGGAATTAAACTCGTGCACGTCTCAGCCGGTTTCTTTGGTGGTTTGGTGCGCGCCATCGTCTCTTCCAGAGAGGAGCGGGAGGGAAGCCGGTTTCTGTGGCTCTTAAGATCAGTCGGAACAGCAATTGTTGGAGCATTGTTTGCCGGCCATCTTACGCCGATTGTTGCACCTATCGTCTCCGGCTGGTCCAACGTGCGTGATGTTAGCGTAGAGGGCGCAACAGGCTTCGTTTTGGGCCTGTGCGGGCTGGCATTGTCAGAGGGCCTGATCAAAATCGCAAGGCGATGGCGGGAGAACCCGAAGCTCCCAAAAATCGAGAATTAAGCCGGCGGAACGACCCCTCAAAAAGCCGGTTTACGCAATACGTAATATCCCGAGAGCCCACCGATATTTGCAAGTTCTATACTGAAAACATTGCAGTAGTTACGTAGGGTAAGAATCAGTTATGCATGCAGTGTCGATAAGTATCCTAAGTACTTATTACGGCTAAATATTTCACTGCTAAATCGGGTGTTAAGACAATGGGATATCACGTTGGTGATCGAAACAATAATGACATTTCCGGGAATGAAGATAACGACGAAATTCGGGGTCTGACAGGCAATGACATGCTCTATGGTGAAGGCGGCAATGATTTAATCTTCGGCGGAGAAGGCCGGGATTATCTTGAAGGCGGAACTGGCAATGATCAGATGTCTGGCGGCAGCGATGACGACGCTGTCCATGGCGAGCAAGGAGAGGATCATCTCTATGGCGACCAGGGCGATGATTATCTCGATGGCGGCGGTGGGAATGATCATCTTTATGGTGGTGACGACAATGACACATTGTTTGGCCGCGATGGCAACGACCATCTTTATGAGAAAGGAACGCAAGGCACGGACACGCTCTATGGCGGCGCAGGTGATGACTGGTTGACCAGCTCCACAGGGGAGCAATCCTTGCTCTCAGGTGGTGCCGATAACGACCACATTGAATCCTACGGCAACCACAACACTGTTGATGGTGGCACAGGCGATGACACCCTCATTATTGATGGCACGGCCAGCCACAACACAGTCACAGGGGGTGAGGGCAATGACAGGATAAAGTCATTGGGTGCACACACAACCATTGAGGCTGGGGAAGGCGCTGACATCATCGAGACCGTCGGCAACGATGCTCTCATTGATGCTGGCGCAGGCAATGATGTGGTGCAAACGCGCGCAGGAACTGCCGAGATTGAGCTTGGCGCTGGCGATGATCAGGTCTTTCATTGCGAAGCTGGCATCGCTGTCATCAAGGATTCTGGCGGAACCAATGATCAGCTTCACTTTGGCAAATCAGAGGCCGCTGATCTGGGCTTTCTAAGGGTCGGCAATGATCTCCTGATCTCATCACAGGAAGACTTCGCAGACGGGCAGTTCGACACCGGTGTCATCCTCTCTGATTTTTATAGCAGTGAGGAGCATGTCAACGTTGTCTATGGAAGTGACGGACTTGGCTATGAGCTGAGTGACTTCCTGCTCTAACGACAGTGTAGACCCATTCAAAGCTCTGTTTGGATGGGTCTATGCCGGACGATAAGTGGTGGCGGAAGATACCGTTCTGCACACCACAGGAGAGACCCAGTATCTGACTATTGTTGATTGCAGTGAAGTGAGAGCGGATAAGTCATCCGGCGTCAGCCAAAGAACCATTTCCATGAAGCCATCCGGTGGAAAATGGCATGTCTCGCTCGCCTGTGATGACGATCCTCAAAGTGAAATTGAGCACATCAATGTTCTCAGGCTCAAGTAGTCTTGCTCTTGGCGGTAGCCAACGTGGTTTGGCTGCAGTTTTTAGCTTGGACTTCAATCGGATTTAAGTCCGATAGGTCTTCTTAGTGTATGGTAGGGAGAGTTGGCAGGGTTATCTCACGCCTTTAAATAAGATAATTAATACCCATATTCACACTATAGCCGTATAATTCGTCATGTGTAGTGTATGTATCTGCGGCATTAAAGTGCGCTTTAACCATTGGTACAATATCAACACGATATATGTTTTTATAATGCGTAGTGTACGTTTTGTATGGTAACAGTGATTCATAAACATAATAAGTAAGCACTATAAGAAGAGATGTTTGGAAGGTTGGAGATAAGACGATGTTAGCGTTGAAGTACCAGCATGCGGTAGTAGAAGCAAAGGCTGAATTCAAAGACGGTCACCGTCTTGATGCGGCTTCTGATGCTCCTAAGCGCGCTGCGGTTGCTCGGCCTGCATTTGTTGCACGCCCACGCAAACGCTCAACCCCTGAAGAAGCTTTTGCTCGTAGTGAAGCTAAATTTGCTGGCACCTTGAAGCGTCTAGGGGAGTAAGGGCATGGAGCCGCAGTGGCTCGAATTTGAGTTTATCGTAGAGTTAAATAGGCTCGCCGTTCAAAAGACCGGCGAGCCTTTTGGTATTATCGGAGAGGATAAGCTTCTCGGCGCTTTAGGCCGAGTGCAGACTCGGTGGCATTATAACGAAGAGCAAGATATTTTAATGCTCGGCATTTGTTTGCTAGAGAGTATCGCAAATGCGCATCCATTTTCTCAAGGAAATAAACGTACTGCATTTCAGGCGATGGAAGAATTTCTCTATATCAATGGTTACGACCTGATTGAACCTGAAGAAGAGTACTACCATGATGCCATTATACAGCTCATCACACATGAAATTCGGAGTGATGTCCTTTGGTATGTAATGGCTCCGCATATGCGGCCATTACCACAAGAGGAGACAGCAGAAATCGGCGATTTTCTAACCCGGCCGGGAGCTGCTCTCTAAAAACTCTAATTTTAACGCAGTAATTAGCTAACATAGCGATCACATTGTATCCTAGGCGCTAAGTTTTCAGCTTACTTTGAAAAGCATTGATACGTTGGAGAGCGTTTCTAGAAAATCTTATCTGAAATTATTTCAGAGATAAATCACTGACGACGTTTGATGTTTCCTCAAAGGCTGACGCTGGAACTCCCAATGTTGAGGAAATGATTGGAATGCCTAAGCTTAATGAACTGATGGTTTTGGAGGCAGACAAAATCCCTGCTTCATTAAGCATTTCGTAGGCTCGTTTTAGCATCTGAGGGCGTTCAATCGGCAATGTGCTGTCCAGAGGCTCTTTGGTTCGCCATTTCTTGTAGCTAATTTGCTTTCGCAGGCTTAACACTTGGTCGTCATCTAGAAGGCCAAGATCAGAACATCTGTACACCTGTGCTTGTACGGCAACCTTCCAGCGTTCCTTTAGTGTTACGAACGCATTCAGTCGTGCAGAGAATATTTCGTTCGGATAGCTGCTTCTGGGTAAGAGAAATGCGCCGGCAAAACGGTTAGCTTCGCTTTCTACGCGCTTTAGTACTTCCTTGTCTTCAAGTTCTTCAGAGCCAATGCCTTGGTGAAGTACCAAATGACCCAGTTCATGGGCCATATCAAAACGGCGACGGGCTGCGGTGGTTGCTTCACCTCCAATAGCTATGAAAGACTTATTCCCTGACCAATATGAAAAGGCGTTCACTTTGCCTTCAGTTATAGGCACAGAAGCGACGAACACACCTCTGCTCTCTATTAGTTTAGTGAGGTTGCCTATAGGGCCATCACCAAGTCCCCAATCGGCTCTTACTTTCTCGGCAGCTCTTTCTATCTCTTCTGCAGTATATGCTTCCCCTTGCTCCGGCTCATCGACTTGAGGAACTTGAAGAGATGGGAAGTTTACAGTCTCATCTAAGAACGCAACGATTTCACCAACCCACTTCGCCATCACGTCGCATTGCATATTTCGTTTTTTTGTGGCGGGTCCGAAAGCTCGGTATGTACGCGCACTGAGAGGGCCAAACGAATTAGCATCTTTGACAGAGAAAAAGGCAACAGGCTGCTGTAATACATTTGCGATCCGCACCAAGGTATCCGGTTCAGGCGACTTAGAACCCTGCTCATAGGCAGACACGGCTTGTCTGGATACACCAACTTTTCGCGCAAGATCAGTTTGCGTCAACGCTTGTGCAAGGCGTGCTTCTTGAATGCGGCTCGGATCAAGCTTTTTAGCTTGTTGCGCTGCACGAGGATTGGAAAAGAGACTGACAACTTTACTATTCATTTCCGCTATCTCGAGCCCACTTCTCAATTTGCTGCTTGAGAGTGATGATCGCTTCTTCGTCCTCAGCTTCCACAGGTGGCAGATCAGCTGTAATGATGTGTGGCGACAACATGAGATTTTCAGATTTATACAACCACATGCGTTTCGTGGGGTGTGCCATACCGATATTGGCGAAATCAAGCGTTTTGTGACCGTGAACCAAAACGAAACCGGGGAAACCTTCAATCCGGGTCTCAGCTTCTAACTCTGGGAAAAGTGAAGGAGAATTCGCAAATGCGTTATTCTGACGAAACTGAACATGGCGGGGTGGTTTATTAGGATTGTCCACGAGGCTCAATGTTAGAGTTGCCGCTTCAGTCCTTACGCGGAGGTAACGCCCAGTTGGCTTTGCATAGCTCTCCCAAGAGTAATCGAAGGGCCATTTCCCAGTTTCAATCAACCGTTCGAAAGCTAGATCAACAGCCCAGGAGCGCAAACGCCCTCTTTGATCTTGAGCGGAGGTAACAGATAAGATTGGGGCATCCTTTGCCAACTCGTTGGCAGCTGCATAGGCCTGCCTCAATGTTGTTGGAATCAAAGATCGATGAGTAAGTGACAATTGATCATTTAGGAAATGACTAGCTTCAATATGACGTGGCATTGAAATCTCGCTGTTCGTTGCGCCGTGAGTATTGCAACTATATATGAATTTTACCTTTATTTGTCAACCAGAGTAGATATATCATCTGCATGTGACTACTTTTTATGTCGATCAGCATTTCTTCGCTACTAGCCCACCTCCCTTGACAACCTTCCAATCCTCCGTCAACCTGTCCACGCTCGCTTCAAAGTGGTGAGCCGGGTTTAGCAGCTCGCATATGCACAAGGCGTCACCGCGCCAAAGAACCGTTCTTTTTGAGCGCGTTTTTTGTTGCGTCTATGGTCAGGCGCTATGGGAGGCTTCGGCCTGCCGGTTTACCTTGTGCACCGGTCTGCTAACCCGTGGTGTCTGGCCACCATTTTAGCAGGTGATGACCAGACTAACTCCATGCACAAGGGAATTAGTCATGACAGAATTTTCCCGGAATACCTCGCTGCAAGCCCTTTCCTCCAGCCATTCGGCACTGCAGAGCCTTGCAGCGCGCATCGAAGGGCTGTTTCAGGCTCTGGGGCATGTCTCCAACGAAGTCTCCAGCCCAAGCCCGCTGTGGAACGCAGCTGTTGCCTTGCAGGATGAACTCTCCGAGCGCCACAGCGATCTCATCAAAGAGCTGGATGCTATGGAAAGCAACATCAGCAAGCTGAACCGGGGAGGGCAGGCATGAGCGCGCTCACCATCTTCGACTTTGAAGATCACAGCCTGCGTACATTGTCGGTAGACGGCCTGTTCTGGTTCATCGCCAAAGACGTTTGCACCGTGCTGGAGATTAAGAACAGCCGCGATGCCGTCACCAAACTTGACAGCGATGACGTTCGTGTCGTTTCAACCGACACGAACGCGGGCAGGCGGCAAACAACTGCGGTGAATGAGAGCGGCCTCTACTCCCTCATTTTTGAATCCCGCAAGCCAGCGGCCAAAAAATTCAAAAAATGGGTGACGGCAGAAGTGCTGCCCGCGCTGCGCCAGTCCGGCACCTACTCCATGGGCCCCACACCGCAAAAACAGCAAGGGCCAGATGCAAAGCAAGTGCTGCTCGTCAACGAGATGAACGCCCGCGCCAATCTGCTCAAAGAAGCACGCTACATCTATGGCCGCGAGGCCGCCATGACCCTGTGGGACAGGCTCGGCCTGCCGGATATCGCAGGCGAGGGCGTCAACCAAGTGGCCGGCACCGCCGCCGATGATCCCGATGGCTGCCTGACCCACCTGATCAACTTCACCTGCGGCAAAAACCTCTCCGTCCGCATTGCTCTGGCCTTCGCCCTGGCAGATGACGTCGGCGCCCGCCGCATGGAGCAACTGGGCATCAAACTCCGCCCCCACGCCTACCCGGATGGCGTCGCCATCGCCTACAATCACGACTACCTGTGGGAGGTCTTCCGCCTCACCCAATGGCACGGCAACTGGAAACTAGCCTTGCAAAAGTTGGCGGGCGCCCACCAATCCCAAAACGCCATCACCATAGACGGCAAACAAAGAAGGGCAGTGATACTGCCCCTCTCATTGGTGGAGAGTTATGTGGGGTAGGGATCAGGTCAGGCAGGTTATTTCCGACCTGCCGTTACCTCCTCTCTGTTGCCAAGCAGAGGTATGCGAGAAGAGAAGTACTGCAATCATCCTCCTAAAAAAACACTTGCCAAGTGCAATGGGCATAATGTACGTAGTCGCTGCTTCACAGCCACAAATCTGGAGAGTTTTTGTTTAAACAAGAGAATCGGTAACCTTGCTGACTGCCTTTTCGCAATCTGACATTTAGGTCGTATTGCAAGAGGGTTGGATCTATCGCTTGTATCAGAGTGATACCCGGCCTGGCAGGAAGCTGAAATTCATGCACCCGGTCCAATTCAATTGGAAAGGCAGACGACTACGCATGTATTTGGGTAACCAACTCCAATGGACATCTCCAGACCAGAGCAGAAAATTCTGCATATGTTGGCGCAAGGCGGTTACATCCGCGTCGAAAAAGACGACGGCCGCCATATTTCCAAAATCGAATTATTCACCCGTGAAGGGTGGAGATTTTCCGGCCTGAGCGACGAAGTATTTCGCAAGCTCAAACGTCGAAAATTGATCGCGTCCAAGCAAAGCGCACCTTACCGTGTCACCAAAAGAGGTCTTACACTTGTAAGATCTCAGGTTGATAATCGTTAGGTTGCCGTGCGCGGGCTTGGTCAAGGTGTCGTCGTCGGTGAATTACGCGATTTATCCGGAAATTCCGAAGCTTATCCAACATCTTAATACTGTGCAGATCAGACAAGCCACTGCTGGCGATCTGTTCTGCAAAGGCCCGCAACTCGTACGCGATCGCTAAATTTGATGGATCTGGTGAAGCGCAACCACGAAACCAACATGGAAAATTAGCATGATCAATACTGAAAACGATAAAGTAGAAATACAAGACCTTCACTTGCAAGCATTTGGCGACGAGGAAGGGCCTGTCATAGAAAAAATGACGGAAGAGTTTTTGTTGTTGCCTGAAACGATCTCGATCAATGTTTATCGAGGATTGCGGATAGCTGGAAACATACTCTTTTCGCCATTTCAACTTGATGATCACCCGGAGAAGAAGTGCTTTCTTCTAGCTCCCTTAGGTGTCTTGCCTGAACATCAGGGAACAGGGATCGGCAAAGAGCTGATCGAGAAAGGCGTGTATCATCTGAAACTCATTGGCGCAGATGCAATCTTTGTTCTTGGTCACCCGAGCTACTATGCATCAAGGGGCTTCGTTCAAGCGAAAGTCCTTTCACCGCACCATGAGCTCATGAAACACCCCGAAGCATGGAGAATGCTGGAAGTTAAACCAGGATCTATGGAAGGTATCGCAGGCACTTCTGTTGCCGCAGAACCAATTATGGATCCTATGTTCTGGGATACCTCCGGCAGACCAGGGTAACACCCGCAAATTGGATAGAAGGGGGAGTACTCCCTTCTATCCAACTATCTGCAGCAGTTGGAGTAAGTCTTCACTTCCCGGGTCGCAATTGGTTTTTGAACCCATCAAGCTATCTGGTGGAAACTGTGATGGAAGATATAATTGTAGAACTCGATATAGGTGTACAGTTAGCTCGTAGTGCAGACCTCTTCGGCTGCCAGAACAGCTTCTTCTTTACTATTGCGCTGCCCGTCTTCAATTAACTCTCGGCCTCTGGTCACAATGAAGTACCAATAAACCCGTCCTCCCTCTTCTGTGTATCTGTCAACACGCATGAGTATGTCTGGGTCGTCTGGTACACGGCCAATGCCTTTCCCGTCACCAATCCTTGCCCCTTCAGCTGGCCCCCAAACGTACTTCAATTTCTTCATTTCTTCTCTCTCAGGCGCATGTGCAATAAGAGCGCCAACATAATGCGAGTAGGCAACCTGAGCGGCTATCGTCCCAAGTGCCTTGGTTGCTTCCCCTCCGGATGCTCTCACGAGAGCCTCATGCAAAATTTGCCATTGCCACATAAGGGCAGGGGGCATTGCAAGCTCTTCCCAAAGCAAAATTGCCACTTCATAGGACTGCATGGACGCGCCGACAAAAGTGTTTCTCTTGCCTTCCTTCTCTTTCCAGTAAAAGCCGGGTAACCACTGCATCACTTAGCTCATGTTCATTATTTGTTCTCATTATGGATATGAGATAATGAAGTGTCAAACCTAGCTTTCGGCGGTGCTGTATTGTGAGGAGCTTTCTGTAGAATTGTCCGTGGTCACCAGCAGCTTATTCAACCAATCCCAATCCTCATATTTATCTGCACTGCTTTGAATGTGAGCGTAACGCTTCAGTGAGGTCCAGCTCCTGTGGCCAGAAACAGCTGCGACATGAGGGATCGTTAGGCCGCTTTCAAACAAGATCGAAATACCCTCGTGCCTCAGATCGTGAAAGTGCAGATCCTCAATACCAAGCACCTTGCAGGCTCTCGTGAAGGTCGTTGAGATGGTTCTCGGATTATAAGGGAAGATCTTCTCGTCAACTTCATCTTGATTTTCAAGGAAGGAGATTGCCCGGTCTGGCAGATCAACCAGAACATCGTTTCCGATCTTCTCACCGGGGTGCTTCATGTCTCTCACCCAGATGCGTTTGTGATCTTTGTCGAAGTCAGCCCACGTTAGTCTGCAAATCTCATCAAGACGGCGCGTAGAAAAAAGAGCAAACGGGATAATCTGCTGCATAGGAGTGCTGCCGGGATATTTTGTTTGGCTAAGGCAAAAGTGCTTTAGCAGCTTGTCCAGCTCCTCCAGTGATGGTCGGCGCTCCCGCTGTTTGGACTTTGACGTGATGCCAAGGCGCTTGCACACAATGTGAGCGTCTTCCATGACTTGCTTGTTGAGAGGATAGCCCCATGCAGCGCGTGCAATGGAAAACACTGCTGAAAGATGGGAGAGATAATTGCCGACTGTTTGCGGCTGGACGTTTTGAGAAAGCTGTTTTGCAAACTCAACGATGTGCTCGGACCGGATCTCAGTGCAGTCCAGGTCTGCGATCGCATGTTGTTCTCGGATAGTCTCCAGAACCTGAGACTTTGTGCGGCCAATGTTTTTGTTGTGATCTTCGATATATCGCTTTATTACCTCCCCTAAAGTCTTCGAGGGTTTTTGGGCTTGTTCTAGCCCACCTGGAGGCGATAATTCGGTCTCTCGTTTGTTGAGCCATGCTTGGGCTGCCCTCTTGCGGGAGAAGACCTTGCTTTCTCGATGGACAATTTTGCCTTTTCGCTTGATGAGTATCTGCGCGCAATGTGAGATACTGCCATCTTTGCGTGGTTTTGAGACTATAGTGCCCATCGGTACGAACCGTCCTTTTCGAGTACGAATTATTCGTACCAGAAGGGACGCGATAGTCAATAACGGACAGAAACGGTACGAATTCGATAGAGTTCTAGGAATGCTAAATGATTGAAAAAACAAAAAAACTCTATGATATCAATCAGTCTGTCTTCGCGGTCGCGCCGATGCTTGATTGGACGGACAGGCATTGTCGTGCATTTCATCGTATCCTTTCAAAGAACTCGCTGCTCTATACTGAGATGGTTACCACTGGCGCCTTGATCCATGGCGACAGGGACCGTCATCTCCGTTTTTCTAAAGATGAACAACCAGTTGCCTGCCAGTTGGGTGGCTCTGATCCTAAAGCGCTGGCCGAATGCGCCAAGATGGTTGAAGACTGGGGCTATGATGAGGTCAACCTCAACGTGGGTTGCCCATCTGACCGCGTGCAGTCCGGCAAGTTTGGTGCCTGTTTGATGCTGGAGCCAGAGCTGGTGGCGGAAGGCATTGCCGCCATGAAGGATGTGGTGTCCATTCCAGTCACCACCAAATGCCGTATTGGGGTGGATGATCAGGAGCCGGAAGAAGCGCTGAATGCGTTGGCAGATAAAGTCATCGCAGCTGGCACAGACGCACTGTGGGTGCATGCCCGCAAGGCTTGGTTGAAAGGCCTGAGCCCGAAGGAAAACCGCGATGTGCCGCCGCTGGATTATGACCTTGTCTACCGTCTGAAGCAGCGTTTGCCGGATGTGTTTATCGGCGTCAACGGCGGTGTTGCCACATTGGAAGAGACCTCAGCGCATTTGGAAAAGCTGGACGGCGTCATGATGGGCCGCGCAGCCTATCAAAACCCGATGTTGCTGGCAGAGGTTGACCGGGTGGTCTATGGCGAAGCCACGGATACAATTTCGCCGGTTGAAGCGATGGACATCTACCGCAGCTATATCGAGGATGAGTTGATGGCTGGCACTAAGCTCGCGTCCATCACCCGCCACATTTTAGGAACATACCAAGGCGTTCCCGGTGCCCGTCACTTCCGCCGTATCATGACGGTAGAAGCCAACAAGGCTGGCGCTGGCATTGAGGTGCTGGAAGATGCACTGGCCGCCGTATCACACCATCAAAGCGCAATGCGTGAAGCACGTGAGCAAAAAGAGGCCGCATTGATTTAGAGCGTATTCCCGGCAAATCGACACCGGTTTTCGGACAAGAGTACGCATGAGGGATGCGGGCTCCCGAAAAAATGGATATCGGTTTTCGGAAAAGAATACGCGTAGCAAAATTCGTTTGGAATTGAGGAGGGGCAGCATGGACATGATTTCAGCGTCTATGCTGGGTTTCGGAGCGGCATTGGTTGCCTCCGGCGCACTAGCAGGTTTTCTGGCAGGATTGTTTGGTATCGGAGGCGGCGCAATCCTTGTGCCGGTTCTCGTGACCATTTTAACGGAAGTGGGCGTTGATCCTGACGTCGTGGTCCACATCTCGGTGGCATCCTCTCTGGGAGTGATCGTCCCAACGTCTTTACGGTCGTTCTTCGCACATAAAAAGAAGGGCGCTGTGGATCTGTCCTTGCTGAAAAGCTGGATTATTCCGGTGCCTATTGGCGTGCTGCTGGCATCTTACGTCGCCGCGCTCGTTTCAGGGGATACGCTCAAGGGCATCTTTGCTGTGATCGCGTTTGTGGTCGCCATGCGCATGCTGTTCAACCGTGAAAGCTGGAAGCTGGGCGACGATATTCCAGGCAATCCGGTGCGTGCGCTCATTGGCGTGCTGATCGGCTTCTTCTCAACGCTCATGGGCATTGGCGGCGGCGTCATGAACAACACTTTCATGACCTTGTTTGGCCGTCCGATCCATCAGGCGGTTGCAACATCCTCTGGTGTTGGAGTGTTGATTTCCATTCCAGCTGTTTTTGGCATGGTCGCGGCTGGGTGGGGCGCACCCAATCTGCCACCGTTCTCTGTTGGCTACATCAACCTGCTGGCCGTGGCGCTGATCATTCCGATCACAATCTATGTGGCACCATTGGGCGCGCACTTTGCGCACAAACTGCCAAAGCGAAAGCTGGAAGTCGCGTTCGGTGTCTTCCTGCTCATCGCTTGCGCCCGGTTTACCTTCAGCCTGCTGTAAGCCAGCCCCTCGTAGAAACAAGACAAGCCGCTGACAGTGATGTCAGCGGCTTTCTTTTATCTGATATCAGATGAATGATTTATCGAGCCTTCAGGATCAGTTGATTGCCTTCCACGCGCCAGCTGGCAAACGTGTTCAGGGCGCTCATGCCCAACAAGCTGGTTGAGAGCATCTCCTCCTGCGCCACAAAGGCAGGCACGTCGTTTAGGTCCCAGTTTCCGATCTGCATATCTTGCAAGCGCACACGGGCCACAAAGCCCATGCCGTTGGCAGTCGAAACCGGTGTTGTGAAGGACAGGTTCTGCGTATCGATGCCAACCCGGCGGGCATCGCCATAAGACAGGGTGATATGGGACGCGCCTGTATCCACCAGCATATCGACAGAGGTGCCATCCACCTGTGCATCAATGAAAAACTGATGGTTGATGCCGCGTGAGATCACCAACTCGCCGCTTGCTGTCTGGGAGATAGAGCCGGGGAACAGCTCGGACATCACGCGGTCACAAACGGTCATCAACTCATAGCGGTACGAGTAGCCTATGATCAGCAGCAGAGCCAGGCCACCCCAGAAGACGACTGCGCCAAAAACTTCGCGAAACTTCGGGCGGCGGATGAGCATGCCCATCCCAATCACAATACCCATGGCGAGCAGGGCAACAAGGCGCGGCCCGTCCTCCTGAAATTTGTCGCCCAAAAACTCAGGTGTTCCAAGGTATCCAGTCGCAACGCCAATCACCATTGCGCCAATAAGGATGACAAGGCCTATCGTCCAGCGCATTGCACACCCTCCTGTGTTGCCGTGAGAAATCGGGCTTTCCGGGCAGGGAGCTTGGCCAGCACATCATGTTGAGCTTGCGCGGAGAGGGAATTCCATCCGGCGATCTCACTCAAAAGACGCCAACAGCTCACGCACATTGTCCGGTCTTCATCCAGCTTACACAGTTTTAAACAAGGGCTGGCGGGTGGTTCTAAGGTGACTGACAAAATAAAGTCCTACAAAATCGCTGGGGCTCCAACGCGCATTTTAGGGGCGCGTTGAAACTGATCCGGGTGTGCTCACCACAATCTTGGCTGTGTGGCCAAGGAACTCGGTAAAGCTGCGTCCGGCATTGCCAAGGCGCCCGCCAATACCTTGTTTGCTTCTGTTCTGCTTGCCCTGTTCAAGCGCTTTCACAAGTTGAGGGCCAAACTGAGCAAGCTGCGCATACTTGTCATGGTTGATCGAATCTTGTGACTCAACCTCTGTCAGATCAATAACAACAATGCCAAGTTTGGTCAGCCTTTCGTCGTCTTCCACATCACCAACACGCGCTTTACCACCCGCAAGCCTGCGAGAGAAGCGCAGTGCCCGGTCATCACGCGAGACCAGAACGAAAACAGGGTTTGCTCTGTACCCAAGAGAGGTAATCATTGTTTCGAAAACATCAATATCGATGTCAGGAGATGCCATGACAACGGTGACTTTTTTATTCTTCAAAAGCCCTTTGCCCTGAAGCTCCATTTGCCTCAAGGTCTCCAGAAGCAGCAGGTTTCCAAGAGAATGAGCCACAATCGTGATACGCTGCGCCTTGGAGTTGGTCAGATCAATGAGGGCCTTCTCCAGCCCATCTCGCGCGATGGCAACACTGTTGGTGTCATAAATATAGTCTGTGAGATAACCCGCAGAGGCCCAGGTGAATAAAATGGGCAAGCGCCTTTCTTTTGCATCAGCTGCCATTTGCGCCAGCCTGAAAACGCCCTCAGAAAAGCGGGTGTTGTACCCATGAATAAACAGCACAGCCTCGCGCTCATTTCCGGAGCGCATTGCAAGTTCGCGGTTTATCTCTTTCTGAAACGCGGCATTCCCATCAATGTAAGAGACTTGACGCACCACAAAATCAGTGTTCGGGTCGCCTGGAGGGGAAGACGGCCATGCAATCCGGCCTGGTTTATGGGTTGGCGGAATGGAGATGGTCGCCGACCCGAAGTCCACACCTTCAGCTCGCTGGGAAGAGTAAAACTCATGAGGGACGTCAGAGCGCGCGCGGGTGGTGGCGATGAGCATGCTGACTTCTCTGGTCCCCGGCGCTTCCTCTAATGTAACACGCAAGGCATCCGGTCCGGGCCGCGAGGCACAACCAGCAAGGACGGCAGCAGCCAGCGCAAAGGTGGCAACTCGTTTTAATGCAGACAGTGCGCAAGCAAAAGAAGGCGTCATGGTTTCTCCGGGCCCGTACGGTTCAATCAGTGGGTCACTCGCGTTCTAGGCAGTCAATGCGCGTAGAATAAAGCTAAAATGCTAGCAAAAGATTGCACAATGATGGTTTCTTAAAAGCGCTGCCTCGGTTTTCAGGCAAGGACACAAAGCAGGCTCTAAAGAGCAAGGACGCCCAGCAGGAAGCCCAGTGAACCAACTTGTTGCGTAGCCCCCAAAACATCACCAGTGATGCCCTTGATTTTTGCCAGAGACAGTTTTGCTAGGGCGCCGACTACTACAAAGCTGAATGCTGCCCCAAACGCCACCTGCCAGAAGCTGAGGTAGAGCAAGCTTATGATCAGCAGCGGCAAGGCAAAGCCTGCAGCCCAGGAAACCGCACTGTTCTGGGGAATGCCAAAGCGGGTGGATAGCCCACCATGATAAGCAGGTGGCATGGTGTTCCAAATCCAGATCATGCCAACCCGGCCAGTCGTTTCCGCTGCCAGATAGCCAAGCGCCGCGCCCATGCCGCCAAACCTCTCCAGCAACATGGAAAGAAGCAGCCAGCGCAGGCTCAGGGAAAGCACAAGTGCCACTGTGCCAAAAGCCCCAATGCGGCTGTCTTTCATGATCTCAAGCCGCCGCTCAGCCGTATGACCTCCAAAGAACCCGTCAACCACATCAGAAAGGCCGTCTTCATGCAGGCAGCCCTGCACAGCCGCCGCCACAGCAACCGCAAGCAGTGCAATAACGGCAGGCGACAGAGCACTCTGGGAGAGTATGAGCAACACCAGCATGCTTGGCAGTGAAATGACAATACCCGCCAGCGGAATGCTGCGTGCGCGCATACGAAAATCCGGTGCTGTGTTCAAATCATCCCAGCTCCCAAGTTTCGGCAGGGGAATGCGGGAGAAGAAGCGCACCAGTTCCGCCACCTCGGCAAAGATGGAGGAAGGCGTGGGAAGAGAATCTTCTGAATGTTTGTCGTCGGACATGATGAGTTCTCACAGAAATGAAACAGGCATCAAGAGCTTCTGAATTCAGTTAAAGCGCGTTCCATTTGATTGTTTCAATCAAATGACAAGAATTCGCTCAAACACAAAGATTTCAGAGCATGGCGCATGAATACGCAAGCTCTAAATCAACAATTTGTAGTTTGCAAAGCCGTGGAAACCACAAATAGTTGATAAGTCTCATTTGTATTCTGCCTCCAGTGGCTTATAGATCTGCGCAAACAACAAGGCGCAAAAATTCATTTTGCGGGTCAACTAATGTGCATCTCCGAAAAGTGGAAACCGGTTTTTGGATCAAAGATGCGCGGAAACAAAAGCTAAAGCAGTTCAACTGATCCAACCTGAATGAGAACTGCTTTAAGTTCGGAGAAGCGTATGTCTCTTGCAACGTCTGCACTGCCATTCGATGATATCAGAAACCTGGTGGGCGCAATGCCTGGTCCAAGCCTTGAAGCAATTGAGGCGGTGAAGAAACGCGATGCGCAGTTGACGAAGCCTCAAGGCTCTTTGGGCCGTCTGGAAGAGCTGGTGGAATGGCTGGCAGCCTGGCAGGGCATGCCAATGCCAAAAGTCACCCGCCCACTGGTTGCTGTGTTTGCCGCAAACCATGGCGTTGCTGACAAAGGCGTTTCTGCTTTCCCGAAAGAAGTGACCGCGCAGATGGTCTCCAACTTTGCAGCGGGCGGCGCAGCCGTAAACCAGCTTTGCATTGCCTATGACCTTGGCCTCAAAGTGTTTGAACTGGCGCTCGAAATGCCAACTCCGGACATCTCTGAGGAAGACGCCTTTGAAGAATCCGAGTGCGCAGCAACCATGGCCTTCGGCATGGAAGCGATCTCCGGCGGGACGGATCTGCTCTGCCTTGGCGAAATGGGCATCGCAAACACCACTGTAGCCGCTGCCATCTTCTACGCGCTGTTCGGCGGCACTGCAGAAGAGTGGGTTGGCCCAGGCACTGGTGTTCAGGGTGATGCGCTGAAAAACAAGATTGCTGTTGTTGAGCAAGCTGTGCAGCGGATCGGCGGACCGGGCAAAGTGGAGCCTCTGGAAGTTCTGCGCCGGATTGGTGGCCGCGAAATCGCAGCAATGGCCGGTGTTATTCTTGCAGCGCGCATGCAGCAGGTTCCTGTCGTTGTTGATGGTTTCGTCACCTCCGCCGCAGCTGCCATCCTTTACAAGATGGATAAAACCGCATTGGAGCACTGTGTGTTCTCTCATGCCTCCGCTGAGCCTGCACACCGCCGCGCCCTGACGCAGATGGGCGGCAAGCCTCTTCTGGATCTGGGCATGCGCCTGGGTGAAGGCTCCGGTGCAGCCATCGCAGCTGGCATCATCAAAGCAGCAGCAGCAACGCATGCAGGCATGGCGACCTTCGCTGATGCAGGCGTTGCAGCTCAGGACTAAGTTGAGAATAACCCCTCCGCCGAGGAGGGGAATAAATTGAAAAAAAGGCCGCCTCACTCAGACGAGTTGAGGCGGCCTTTTTCAATTTCAGCAAATAACGCAGGAAAAACGCTTTCCTTTCAAACCAACGCACATAGCAACGCAAACGTGGGTTTGATGAGCTGCGTTAATCGACAAAGCGCCAGGTATTAGCACCATCAAAGTGGCGCACACGGATGTCTTTCACATCCTCAGCAGGCACCAGCCGTGTGTTCACCGCCATTTTATCCCCGTCAGGATCAACCGGCGCCCAGTGCGTGGTGTTCCCGCACGTTTTGCAGATATGGAACTCAAGGCCCTTGTCGCCCCACAAATACGTAAAGGTCGCGTCCGGCTCTTTCTCAATACTCACGTTCTTGGGCGAACCATGCGCCCAGATGGTGCCGTAGCGACGACAGGCAGAGCAATTACACTCCGTCAGCCACTCTGGTTTTTCACGAAATTCAAACTTAACTGCACCGCAATGGCATGAGCCACGTAACATGTGTTTCTCCCCGTAAATGAATAGGTAAATGAATAGGAGCGTTGATCCGCAAACCCAAAGCAAAGCAGGGTGCAGGATCAAGATGAAAAGGGAATGGGCTTAATCCAGAAACTGCCCCGTATCAGCACCGTCAAAATGACGGATGGGGATGTCTTTCACATCCTCAATTGGCACAAGGCGTGTGTTGACTGCCATACGGTCATAATCCTCGTCCAGATCGGACCAGTGAGTGGTGTTTCCGCAGGTTTTACAGGTATGGAACGCGATCATCTTATCACCCCAAATATAGGTGAATGTCGCATCAGGAGCTTTTTCAATGCTCACATTCCTGGGTGATCCGTGCGCCCAAACAGTGCCGTAACGACGACAGGCAGAGCAATTGCACTCTGTCAGCCATTCTGGATTTTCACGAAATTCAAATTTAACTGCACCGCAATGGCATGAACCACGAAGCATACATCCCCCCAATATACGCACCTAGAACAAATTAGGAACGTATACCCTTAACCTGCACGAAGCAAGGGCTCTCTATCCTTGCGTGTACTCGGGTCTGGTGTGGGGATCGGGTCGATATGGCTCAGCACGCGTTTGGCTGGCAGCGAGATTGTCGCCTGCGTTCCTTCACGCAGTTTGGAGGCCAGCTTGAACTCGCCCTCATGCATATGCGCCAGCGCTTGCACAATGGAAAGGCCAAGGCCGGTGCCTTGCTCCGCATCCTGAATGGCCTGCGTGCCCTGACCAAAAGCCTGCAGCACCACAGGGATCTCTTCCTCAGGAATACCAGTCCCTGTATCGCTGACACTGATGTACTGACCGCCTGAATTGTCGATGCCCACATGAATTGAGATTTCCCCCTCAGGAGGCGTAAACTTCACGGCGTTGGTCAAAAGGTTCAGCACCATCTGGCGCAGGGCTTTTTCATCGGCCCAGACTTTGCTCAGACCACTCTCGTAGATCTCATGAATCTCGATGTTCTTCGCCGCCGCCCGCATATGCATCATGTGCTTGCAGGCCGCTGCCACGTCACGCAAACAGACTGGTTCCTCCTGCAACTCATAACGGCCTGCCTCAATGCGAGACAGGTCCAGAATCTCATTGATCAGATTGAGCAGATGTTCACCAGACTGATTGATATCCTTGGAGTAATCCAGATAGGTTTTATTATGCATCTGGCCAAGAACTTCGTCCTTCATCACCTCAGAGAACCCGAGAATCGCATTCAGAGGTGTGCGTAATTCGTGACTCATTGTCGCAAGAAAACGTGTCTTGGCGAGGTTCGCTTCCTCAGCCCGCCGCCGCGCTTCCTGAGAAATTGCATTCACCTGTTCCATCTCGGAGATCAGGTGGTCCTTCTCAGCGCGGTATTCCAGCAAGGTCAAAGCGGAGTTATGCAATTGTTTGCTGAGGATATAAAAGAACAGCTGCGCCCCTATCGCCATCATCCCCATCGCGTAATGAGGCATGCTGTCATACTGCCAGAAACTGAAGATCAGTGCGCCCGTAATCGGGGCGGTGGCAGCCAGCAAAGCGCCGGGGAGAGGGGACGACAACATGGTCGCCATGGCAATGACGATCAGCATGGTCGCAAACTGGAAAACGCCAAACCCGTAATCCGTGTTGAACTGCAGGTTTCCGATAAAAAAGATAGCCCAAACAATGCCATAGAGCATGTCACCAGCAAAAAGTTCTCTGCGAATTGAGCGCAGATCACCTTCCTGAGCTAAGCTTTTTTCCATCCGTTTTGTAGAAAGAAGAATAAGGGAGTGGGCGATCAGCATGGCGGCTAGCCAGCCTCCGGCCACTTCCACAGGAAGCCATACACTTGAGATGGTCGCAGCCACAATGGCGATCATCGGCATGGCGTAGGCCACGGACAATCTGTTCTTCACGAACATCAAAATAAGATCAGCTTCAAAACTGGGTCTCACGCCCTCAACGGTGCCAAGACGTTCGCGAGCATCCGTTACGGTACGTGCAACCTCGCGCCGGCGATTTGCTCGGGCACGATTAATAGTTGTTTTGTCCTTACTATTCTGCGACGATCCGTTGTTCATGTATTCTCGGCCTCTGTGTGCCAATAGATTGACGGGATACTTGCTCTTTTGACCAGAATGAACATGATCTCTTAAGATTGCTCTGATTCATAAGGTTAATGTTGAGTTTACAGGGTCTAAAAAATGCTAGGTTTTTGCCCCATTTTGGGACAGATTCTCTTTTAGATTGTAGGGGCAACAGCTCGTGGTTGTTGGGAGGCACCGTTGAAACTTTATAGCCATAGGCAAGCACCTAACCCTTTTCGCGTCACTCTGTTCCTTGCTGAGAAGGGCGTTAAGGTTAACACTGCCTACGTAGATTTCATGCATGGCGAATTGAAGGCAGATGAGTTTAAAGCGATCAATCCGTTTCAGCGATTGCCCGTGCTCGTGCTGGAGGATGGAACAGCGATATCTGAAAGCTGTGCCATCTGTCGCTACATAGAAGAAATGAACCCACTCAAGCCTTTGCTGGGCCAGACGGCCAAGGAAAGAGCACTGATTGAGATGTGGAACCGGCGCGCTGATCTGAGGCTGTTAAGTCAGATTTCTCAGGTATTCCGCCACACCAATCCGGCCATGGCTCCGCTGGAGCAGCCGCAGATCAAAGAATGGGGAGAAGCGAACAGGCCTAAAGTTCTGGAGACACTGGCCATTTTTGATAGGCAACTGGCAGACAATCAGTTTGTTGCCGGTGACCGGTATTCAATCGCTGACATCACATTGTTCGCAGCAATCAACTTTGCTCGCGTAATTAAGCTGCAAGTCCCTGAGGAACTTGGTAATCTGCGCAGATGGTATGCAAAGATGACAGAGCGCCCGGGCGTGCAGGCAGCCCTTCAGGTGATGAAAGAGACCTCCAGCGCTTAAGAGAGCGCATTGCCGCGTGCAGGGTTTGTGTAGAGCAGCCCATCCGCCAGCCATTGCCTCACGAGCCAAGGCCCGTTGTTGTGCTGTCCTCAACGGCACGTATCGCCATATGCGGTCAGGCACCGGGAACGCGCGTCCACGCCTCTGGCAAGCCGTTTACCGACCCGTCAGGAGATCGCCTGCGCGACTGGATGGGCATAGGGGAAGAGGTCTTCTACGACCCCGCCAAACTTGCAATTATCCCCATGGGCCTGTGTTTTCCGGGATTGGACTCAAAGGGGGGCGACAAGCCGCCGAGGCCGGAATGCAAGAAGACCTGGCATCAAGAAATATTCAGCAATATGCCACAGATTGAAACGCTGCTGGCAATAGGTGGCTACGCACAGGCCTACCACATGCCCGAGCTGACCAAAAAACGCCTCTGGGAAACAATTGCTGATTTTCGATCAATCTGGGACAGGACAGTCGAGCGCCATGCCCAAGGCCTCGGCCCTCGCGTTCTCCCGCTCCCCCATCCTTGCTGGCGCAACAACGCCCACATAAAAAAATACCCCTGGTTCGAAAATGAGCTGCTTCCGCTCCTGAAAGAAGAAGTAAGACGTCTTTTGAGCTGATTTGAGAGATTCTTTTTTTATGTGCCTATGAATATGGGATTGGTTTTCTTTGGCTCCTGCTGAAATCCATCTTGATGAAAATAAATTTCATGAAATTAATGGTGTGTAGAACGAAAACCTATATTCCTGCATAAATCTTGCTGTTTGAAGCTGGAATAACATTTCACATGACCTTATGCTTCCTGCAATGATTTTGCGCCAAACAATAATTCCGGTGGGAGATAGGGGTATAATATGATCGATAGGATCGACCGTCGCATTCTGTCCATTCTACAAGAAGACAGCACCATTCCCGTAGCTGAGATTGGTCGCCGCGTCGGCCTGTCAACCACCCCATGCTGGCGTCGTATCCAGAAGATGGAAGAGGACGGGGTCATCACCCGCCGCGTTGCAGTGCTTGACCCAAAGAAGGTCAACGCCAAAGTCACCGCCTTCGTCGCCATCACCACCAACGAACACACCGACGACTGGCTCCGCAAATTTGCAGATGTCATCCGAGAGTTCCCGGAAGTGGTGGAGTTCTACCGCATGGCCGGACAGGTAGACTACCTGCTGCGCGTTGCCGTGCCAGACATTGATGCCTACGACGATTTCTATAAGCGGCTGATTGCAAAGGTAAATATCGCAGACGTGTCCACGTCTTTCGCGATGGAGCAGATCAAGTACACCACCGAACTGCCGCTCTCCTACATCATCGCTGAAAAGCCAAAAGCGAACATGTCATAGGACTTGTTCGGCAAAGCTGAGAACTAAAAAAGCCCCGGTCATCTGATCGGGGCTTTGTGTTTTCTTACTTCTTGTCGGCGTTGTTCAGCCGGGCAATCAGGCTGGAGGTATCCCAGCGATTACCGCCCATGCCTTGAACCTCTGAGTAGAACTGATCGACCAGTGCTGTCACCGGCAGGCGTGCGCCAACCTCGTCAGCTGCCTCAAGACAGATCTTCAGGTCCTTGCGCATCCAGTCCACCGCAAAGCCATGCTCGAACTCACCGTCACGCATGGTCTCCCAGCGGTTCTCCATCTGCCAGGACTGTGCAGCCCCGCCGTGCACTGCTGAAATAGCTTTTTCAACATCAAGGCCGGACTTCTGCGCAAAATGAATTGCCTCAGACAGACCCTGCACCAGACCAGCAATGCAAATCTGATTGACCATCTTGGTCTGCTGACCAGCGCCAACAGGACCCATCAAACCGGCAAACTTTGCAAAGCAATCGATTAACGGTTTTGCGCGATTGAAGACGTCTTCCTCACCGCCAATCATAACGGTCAGAACGCCATTCTCAGCACCTGCCTGCCCACCTGAGACGGGCGCGTCAAGGAAGGAAAATCCCCCCGCACGCGCTGCCTCATCCAGCTCGCGAGCCACCTGAGCAGAAGCTGTCGTATGGTCCACGAAGATTGCGCCAGCCTTCATGCCGTGAAATGCACCGTTCTCGCCAGTCGTGACAGAGCGCAGATCGTTGTCGTTGCCAACACAAGCAAAAACAACGTCACAGCCCTCAACGGCCTCCTGAGGGGTCAGAGCGAAGGAGCCATCGTATTCTTTGGCCCATGCCTCTGCTTTGGCTGTTGTCCGGTTGTAAACGGTAACGTCATGCCCACCACGTGAGGCCAGAAAACCCGCCATTGGGTATCCCATAACACCCAAACCAATAAACGCGACCTTTGCCATCGGACTATCCTTATAATCTTGAATCAGAGCGCAGCAACACTACCAGCTTCACCAGCAGATACCACGTAAATTCACGAGCGTGCGTTCCGTTTTATTGTATTCAACCAAACGACAAGAATTCGCTCCACCAAAGATGCGGGAGCGCGATGCGTGAGCGTTACTGAACGCAGCGCGCCCTAGGTGTACCAATGAAAAAAGCGCGGGCTTTTAGGCCTGCGCTTTCAAGTGTTGGTCTCAGCCTATTGGCTTATCTTTTCAGATGGCGCGTCAAGCGAGCCTCAATGCGATCCCATGCCCGGCGCAATGTCTCCACCATCACCAGATAGGCAATCGCAGCCCAAACATACGCCTGGAAGTCGTAGGTCCGTGAGAACGCGCGACGCGTTTCACCCATCAGATCGTAGATGGTGATGATCGCTACAATCGCGGAGCCTTTGATCATCAAAATGATCTCGTTGCCATAAGGGCGCAGAGAGACGATCAGCGCCTGCGGTAGAATAATTTTCCAGAAAGTCACCCACTTCGGAAGACCAAGCGCAGACGCAGCCTCCCACTGTCCTCGCGCAATGTTCTCAATGGAACCTCGCAGGATTTCGACCTGATAGGCAGCGGTGTTCAGCGTGAATGCCAGCACAGCGCAGTTCCATGCATCCCGGAAAAACCACCACAGATCAACGGACTGCAGCGGAACACGGAAGGTGCCGGCGCCATAATAGATCAGAAACACCTGAGCCAGCAGCGGTGTGCCACGGAAGAAATAGACGTAACCATATGCAATGCCATCCAGAATACGGTTCTTGCTCATCCGCATGAATGTCATCGGTATGGAAAGCAGAACGCCCAGCAGCATGGAAACGCCAACAAGCGTCAGTGTGATGATGAAGCCTGAAACAAATTTCTCACCATACTTGGTCAGGAACTTCGCATTGTGGGTGAGGGAAACAGGCAGCAGACCTTCGCCGCCAAACACCAATGCAACGCTGTTGGAATTCAGCAGGAACCATACAATGCCCAGTCCGCTGACAATCCAAAGTGTCAGCCAGGTGGTGCCAACAATACGCGTTGGCGTCCACGGACGGGATGTTGGAGACGGAGGAGGGGCTTTCGCCTGAATAGCCTGAGATTGAACGTAGCTTCCCGGAGCGCCGATAGATGCATCACTCATCTGGAGATCTCCCCGCGTTTAGCCCATGCATCCAGGCGGGAAATGCCACCGGAAGAGATCACAGCCAGAACGAGATAAATCATGCAAGCAACCGAAAAGAACAGGAACGGTTCTTTGGTGGTACGGGCTGCCATATTGGAATAGCGAATAATGTCCGCCAGACCGATAATGGAGACCAGAGATGTCTCTTTCAGCAAGATGAGCCACAGATTGCTCAGCGCAGGCAAGGACAGGCGGACGAGTTGCGGCAGGATAACCAGACGCATGGTCTGCACGTATCCCAGACCGAGCGCATTCGCGCCTTCATACTGGCCTTTGTTGATCGCGCGGAAGGCAGAAAGGAATGCTTCGGAAGCGTAGGAAGAAAACACAAGTGACAGGGCAATCATACCTGCCAGAAATGCGTTCACTTCAAAATAGAATTCCCCAAACAATGCAAGCACTTGTTGAATGAGGATCTGACCACCGTAATAGACAAGGAAAAGGGTTAGAAGCTCGGGAAGTCCCCGAAAAATTGTCGTGTAAATGTTGGCTGCAGCGCGGAGCGAAGGCTCTTCGGACTTCTTCGCAAGCGCCAGCAGAAAACCCAAAAGCAAGCCAAAGGGAAGGCTTGCTAACGCAAGGGAGACGGTCATAACAACGCCAAGTGCTATCTCATCGCCCCAGCCCATGTCCCCAAAGGACAAGAGTGTGAAAATTTCATTCATTACGGGGATTGCCCCTATTCTTTTTAGAACGGCGGGAAACTGGTCCCGCCGTCAGAGTGTATTGCAGCTTGACGCCATCACTCTCCGTAGGCGTCAAAGTCGAAATATTTATCGTTGATCTCTTTGTACTTTCCATTCTCACGTAAAGCAATAACCGCTTTGGAGAATAGGTCTGCCAAGTCTTGGTCGTTCTTACGAACACCTACACCAACGCCTTCACCATGTATCTCTGGAATAGGTGACATGGTACCGAGCAGTTTACAGCAATTGCCGTCCTCTGACTTCAACCAGTCTGAAAGAACAACTACGTCATCAACTGCAGCGTCAAGTCTACCACTTTCCAAATCGAGTTTATATTCATCAGCAGTAGGGTACAGAGACACTTCTGATTTAGTCAAAATGTCTTCAGCAAACACTGCGTGTGTCGCGCCAACCTGCGCGCCTACAAGAGCACCAGACATTCCTTCAATGGAGGCCTCAGTGATCTTGCTATCGTTTGGTACTGCCACTCCCGGAGGGGTCTGGTAGTACTTTTCAGAGAACTGAATGCGCTGCATCCGTTCTGGTGTGATGGACATAGATGCCATGATCGTGTCGTACTTGCCTGCAACGAGGCCAGGGATCAATCCGTCCCAGTCAACCGGCATCCATTCACATTCAACCTTCAGCTCAGCACAAAGTGCGTTGCCCAGTTCAATCTCAAAGCCAACCAGCTTGCCATCGGCAGTGGTGTAGGCAAATGGAGGGTACGAGGCTTCAGTACCAATTCGGACTTTGGTCCATTCCTTTGCCTGAACCTGAGTTGAAGCAAGAAGTGCGAGTGTTGCAACAGTGGCAAAGCGCATGAAGCCCATTTGTATTCCCCTTTGTAAATTCTTGGCAGGGGTCATCAAGATGGCTCCCTGCACAGCCGGAGCGCATATTTAAATGGAAGAAATAAGATTTCAACCTATTTGAGTATGGGTGTCAGCAGAAAATAGCCAATTAATTCCATCTTGAGAGGAGTAAGTTTCCATTTTGACAAGTTTTAGGCATGGTTGTCCCACAAAACGGTGATGCATCACAGAAATTTTCCCCAGCTTCGAATCTTTCTTGCTAGCTGCTACTCGCCAAATGCATCCTGAGAGAAATACTTGTCATTGATCGTCTTATAGGTGCCGTTTTCACGAATTGCGAGAATAGCCTGAGAGAAGCGATCCGCTAGCTCTTCCTGACCTTTGCGAACACCGACACCGATGCCCTGACCGTGTAGCTCAGGCTGGATTGGCAGAGAGCCAATGATTTTACAGCAAGAACCCGCTTCAGAATCCACCCAACTCTGCAAAACACCCAGATCATCAATCACGGCATCCAAACGACCGTTTTCGATGTCCAGCTTGTATTCTTCCGAGGTCGGGTACAGCGACACATCAGCGTCGGAGTAAATCTCTTCCGCCACAACAGAGTGGGTGGTGCCGCCCTGTGCGCCAATTAGCAGGCCTTCCAGAGCTTCAGGAGAGATATCGGAAACGGGAGAATCCTTAGGCACTGCAATGGTTGATGGCGTGTTGTAATAGCTGCGAGAGAACGAAATGCGCTCAAGACGCTCTTCCGTGATGGACATGCTGGCGATGATCGCATCGTACTTGCCAGCAACCAGACCTGGGATCATGCCATCCCACTCCTGCGTGCCCCACTCACACTCAACCTTCATCTCAGCGCAAAGTGCATCGCCAATCTCAACATCAAAGCCAGTCAGAACACCATCTGATCCTGTGAAGTTGAATGGAGGGTAGGCACCTTCTGTCGCAACACGCAGTTTGGTGATCTCATCTGC
This sequence comes from Pseudovibrio sp. WM33, assembly GCF_001623165.1. Taxonomy (NCBI): domain Bacteria; kingdom Pseudomonadati; phylum Pseudomonadota; class Alphaproteobacteria; order Hyphomicrobiales; family Stappiaceae; genus Pseudovibrio; species Pseudovibrio sp. WM33. Next base: position 76,023 of record NZ_LMCK01000010.1, on the reverse strand, counting down.
CTGAAGGGCTGAAACAGCGGTGAAGCTCATAAGTGTGGCAAGCGCCATACGGGCAAAAGACATTAGCGTATCCTCGTTCTTTTTGGCAGAGTGGCCATTTGGTTGTGCTCTGCATTTGTTGCCAAGGACACTATAAAAAATACTCAGGACTTCAACTGAAATAACGGAGATATCGGAAGAAAAATGCGCCATATGCCGTTATTGTGAAGTGATATCCGTTAATTCAACGGGTTATATGGAGAGAATATTTCTCCCGCTTTCTGGGTTAAGTGAGAAAACTATGTGCCTTCACACTCAGAAGAGCGGATTTAGGCTTTCCCGGAATCAATTACAATTTGCCATTTTGAGAGACTAAATGAGCCATTCTGCCAAACTGGTGACTTTGGTTGGTCAAATTGGCAAAATAAAACCCTCGGGCGCAAAATACCCGAGGGTCTCAAAACCGTCAGCTGATAAAACAGCTGAGTGCCAAGTTGTTCTTATTCGCCGTAAACGTCGAAGGAGAAGTACTTGTCATTGATTTCTTTGTATTTGCCGTTTGCACGCAGAGCAGCAATACCCTTGGTGAACAGAGCTGCAAGGTCTTCGTCGCCTTTACGAACGCCGATGCCTGCGCCTTTGCCATGGATCTCTTCAATGGACTGCATAGTGCCGAGGATCTTACAGCAAGAGCCCTGATCGGAATTGACCCACTCTGTCAGGACCATCACATCATCAACCGCTGCATCAACACGGCCATTCTCCAGATCCAACTTATACTCTTCAGAGGTTGGATAAAGAGCAATGTCAGAACCGTTCAGGATCTCTTCAGCAAACTGAGAGTGCGTGGTGCTGCCCTGTGCGCCAAGACGAACGCCTTTGAGGCCTTCTGGAGAGGCTTCGCTCAACTCGGAATCTTTGCGTACTGCGATGCCTGGAGGAGTGTTGTAGTACTTCTCAGAGAAGGAGATCTTTTCCATACGCTCTGGAGTAATGGACATGGATGCAAGGATAGTGTCGTATTTGCCTGCAATCAGACCAGGGATGATGCCGTCCCAGTCCTGAGTGACCCATGTACACTCAAGCTTCAGCTCGTCACAAAGAGCATTGCCGATTTCAACATCAAAGCCAGTCAGTGTTCCGTCAGCGGTGGTATAGTTGAATGGAGGATAGGCGCCCTCGGTACCCATGCGAACCTTTGTCCATTCTTTTGCTTCCGCGCCAGAAACTGCTGCCAACGCAATTGCTGCTACTGCTGCCAAACGCATAATACGCATATTATGTCCCCGAATTAATTATCTTGGCAGGGTTTCTTTAGGTAGGCCCCTGCATAACCGGAGCTTATGTTTCACTAAAAGTATCCGTAGATCAACCTATATACTAGGCATATTAGGCTAATTAATAGCAAAATGACGATGCTTCGCGGTAATATCTTGCAATATTTCGCAGCTTTGAGGGCAAACTTGTTAAAATTGCAACCAGTGATCTAGGCGTGGAAAAATGGCTCGCACGCGATTCTGAAAATGCGAGCCAGCAGAGTTACCTAAGGCCAATTTCATCAAAGCTGATGAACGGAACAAGATCACCTTTGCAAACAGAAATCATATCTTCTGTCAACTCAATGAAGCCATCGGCGAAAGTTAAAGAAGATAACAAGGCTGATCCGTCACTGTGATACTTGGTCAGTTTAATAATGCCATTTTCAGTCACACGGCGCCCGCACAAAAACTCACGGCGTCCGGCTTTGCGGCCAGAAACCTCAAAATCCGCAGCAATGTATTGGCGCGGCGCTTCAATGAAGTCAGCCCCGGCAAGCGCTTCAATCAACGGGCGCGTAAGAAATGCGAAGGCGACAGTGGCTGCCACAGGATTGCCCGGAAGGCCGATAAAAACGCAATCAGGCAGTTCGCCCACCATAAAGGGACGCCCGGGCTTAACTGCAAGGTGCCAAAAGGTGGTCTTGCCAAGCTTGGAGAGCGTCGCAGAGACGAAATCTTTATCACCACCACCAGCACCGCCAGAGGTCAGGATCACATCACATTCTTTGGAGGCAGCTTCTAACGCAGTTTCCACAATATCACGTTGATCCGCCAGAATGCCGAGATCCACCAGCTCTACCGGCAAATTGGCAAGCATACCGCGCAGCAGGAAGTGGTTCGCATCAAAGATTTGCCCGTCCTGCCGCGTTGTTCCCGGACGGATCAGTTCATTGCCCGTTGAAAAAACACCAACCTTCAGCCGGCGGTATGTTTGCAGTTGGTCAATACCGATGGAGGCAGTCGCGGCAATCTCCTGCGGGCGCAGCACAGTACCTGCCTTCACTATAGGTGCGCCTTTGGTCTGGTCTTCACCTTTGCGACGGATATTACAGCCAGCCGAATAGCTCCGAGACAGCTGAACCAAACGTGCTCCATCGCTTTCACTCTCAGAGCAATCTTCTTGAGGAACAACAAAATCGACTCCTTCGGGAACTGGTGCCCCCGTAAAAATGCGCGCAGCTTCTCCCGGCTTCAGCGCGACTTCCGGCATGGAGCCAGCAAAGACTTCCATGACCACAGGAAAGGAAGTTTGTGCAGAGCCATCTCGCTGAGTAGCAATCGCGTAGCCATCCATTGCAGAATTATCAAGTGGAGGAAGGTCGCAGGTTGCAATGATGTTTTCGGCAAGAACACGGCCATACGCCTCGTAAAGCGATGTTTCTTCTGCAGTGACTTTGCAGTGACCTAAACCTCGCAAATGAGAAAGGGCTTCGTCAAAGCTCAGACTGGGCGTTTTCGTGTTCATGTCTATTCCGGAAACTTGAGTGGGCGTGTTTCTTTATTTACCAGAGTCACGCCTTAGGATTTGGCAAAAATCAAAGATCTCACAGGCATCTGATCGTTTTGACGACTATTGCACCTGTAATTGAGCAAGATGCTCAAGTGCGATGGCAACATCTTCCGGCGTGTTGATGTTAAGGAAGGGATCAACCGCGTTCTGAAGTTCGAATTCCACGATGACGGGCGGATAATCTTTAAAAAAGCCTTTGATGCTGCGACCACCCTTCAAAAGGTACCCTTTCAAAGGGTCTACTAAGGCCACAGGCCACAAGCCAAATACAAAGTGGTCGCGCCCACCGCTGGAGCAAATGATTGGGGCGCCTGCATTCGTTTTTCTGCTGGCAGCAAGCGTCTCCACCAGGTTCGTTGGAAAAAACGGCGTATCAATTGCCACAGTCACAACGTCGGATGCGCCAGGAGCGTTTTGTCTTACCCAGCTCAATGAACTGTGAACACCAGCCAATGGCCCTAGATGGCCTTCAAGCTGATCTGAGAGCATCGGCAATCCCAGGCTTTCGTGAAGGTCACTTGGCTCATTCACGCTCAAAACACTCTGTGCGACTTGCCCATGCAAGCGGGAAGCAACATGTTCCAGCAAAGCCGTGCCATTCAGGTCTAGTAATGCTTTATCAGAGCCGCCCATGCGTCGGGACTTCCCACCGCAGAGGATACAGCCGATCACTTTGTTTCGCTTCTCTGTTTCAACAGACATACCTGATTTCCCACTTAGGCCTAGAGCGCGTTCCGTTTGATTGGATTCAATTAAACGAGAAGAATTCGCTCCACCAAAGATGTTAGAGCACGCCGCGTGAATGTTAATGAACGTGACGTGTTCTAACACACAAATCATCAGCGCTACTTGTGAGGCAGAATAGGGCAGGGTGCAAAGTGGCATCCAGTCGCAAACCACAAGAAAATACTCCTAAAGGCAGTGGGAGGAGAAGTGCCTTTAAGAGCGTCGGGGAGCGGTGGTCATGCCACCTTGGGGAACAAGCGTGGGACTACATGAGAGCAAGGCGACTGGTCAGCTGGCTTTCACTCATGTTCATCGAGAGTAGAAGCAGCAATTCCATCACCTCTTCGCTACAGGTGCGATCAGGGTGGGCCAGAAGATTGCCAAAGAACTTGGGGTAATGGCTATCGGCTTCCTCACGAAGGTCGCAGAAGTGCATCCAGCAATTATGAAAGAGCCTGAAATCCTGTTCTTCATTTGAAAGGACAGTCAGATCAGAATGCCGCTTATCTTCAAGCACACATTCAAACGTCCGCTTCACTAAGGGCCATGGGCCTTCCAAAAGCTGAAAAATATGATTGTCTGTCAAGATCAGGGCGCCGGTAACGCCTGCCATTGAGTTGATGCGCCGAATACGGGTCAACGATCGCTCGACTTCCTTGTCGAGGCTATAACGAAGCGCAGGCCAATGAATGCGGCTGCGATAACATAATTGCGTAACACTCATTGTCAGATCCTCCGGTTCATGAAAGCCTGACAGTAAATTCTTCTAAAAATGTAAAATACAGTGTTTAAAACATTGATACTTCTCGCTTTTTGCGAAAAAAAGAAAAAGCGGAGCCTATGGCCCCGCTTTCTCAAAGTCATGTAAGTCACTCAGACTTAGAGCATATCCTCGCAAAGTGCTCCCGGTTTTTGGGAACGGAGGACGCTCTAAGGAAAATCAGAGAGTGATGCGGTACATGGCAAAACCGTCTTTGCCTTCGCCAGCCGCTTCAATCTGAACGCCCTTCACGCCTTTCATGTGCTTTTCAGCAGCAGGTCCGGTCTCAAACAGAACAGTTGTGTCAGCAACAGGTTTGAAGTTCCAGTTCGCATCGGCGGATGGATTAATCGTACCTTGGTCCACAATGTACCGAACAATCACATCACGGTTTGTGTCCGGACCAACAAAGATGATCACATCATCATTGATGCCAGGGAAGTTACCACCACCGCCAGCGCGATAGTTGTTGGTTGCAACAACAAACTTCTGATCCATATCGATTGGCTTACCTTCAAACTGAAGGTTCACGATGCGGTTAGACTCTGGATGCGCAACATTGCCTTTACCGTCATACTTGGAAGGCTGTGTCAGGTCGATCTCGTAGGTAACACCGTCAATCACATCGAAGTTGTAAGAACGGAAATCAGCATCCAGAAGGACTTGGTCTTTCTTACCAGCTTCAATCTGGTTGAACATACCAGAAGAACGCTCAAGCCATTCCTTCACGTCTTTACCAGTGATCAGCACTGCACGTGTTGTGTTTGGGTAAAGGTAAAGGTCAGCAACGTTCTTAATTGCGATATCACCAGCAGCAACGTCAGTATAGTAGTCCGCACCACCGCGACCACCTGCCTTGAACGGAGCAGCAGCGGAAAGCACTGGTAGTCCAGCCCACTCAGTGTCCTTAAGCATTTCCTTAGTGTACCAGGTCTGCGCTTTAGAAACGATCTGAACAGACGGATCATCAGCCACCAGAGCAAAGTAGGAATGCAGCGGAGCAGAGGATTTTCCCACAGCGCGGCGCACATAAGAAAGCGTCTTTTGGTGATCATCCTCAACCGCTGCCAGCACTTCTTCATCACTGGAAACAAGAGGAATCCGCTTACGACCTTCTTTCTTATAGATAGACGGTACGTCTGTGGTGAAGTTTGCAATGCGCCAGCCGTTGTTACCGTCGCGCTCAATCATCAGATCGATGACACCGAGATGAGAACCCCAGAAACCGCCCATAGCAGCTGGTTTGCCTTGCAGGGTGCCTTTGACAGCATCAACGCCAGGAATGCCATCATAGCTAGGCCCCGGGAAGACATCGTGCTGGTGACCCGTAAACAGAGCATCAATGCCTTCAACACCAGCGATGTGTAGCGCAGTGTTTGCAGCTCCGTCTTCATGTTCGCCACCAGCGATACCACCGTGACACAACGCAATGATGAGGTCGCAGCCTTGTTCCTTCATTTCAGGAACCCATGCACGCGCAGCATCAACCATGTCACGAGTGTTCGCCTTACCAACCAGGTGACGGGAGTCCCAATTCATGATCATTGGAGGAACGAAGCCAACAAAACCCACTTTAATCGTGTGCTCGATGCCAGCACCGTCTTTGATCTTCTTCTCAACAATAGTGTACGGCTTCAGGAACAGATCATCCTTACGGCCATTGGAAGCAAGGGTGGTACCTTTGGAAACATTGGAAGAAACAACAGGGAAGTTTGCGCCAGAAAGAACCTTCATCATGAAGTCCAGACCGTAGTTGAACTCATGGTTTCCTAATGTGCCAGCGTCGTAACCCAGTACGTTCATGCCTTTGATGACCGGGTGGATATCACCTTCACGCATGCCGCGCTCGTAGGCGATGTAGTCGCCCATCGGGTTGCCCTGCAGGAAATCACCATTATCAACGAGCATGGAGTTGGTTGCTTCAGAGCGCAGCTTTTTGATGATAGTTGCTGTGCGAGCAAGGCCAGCCGTGTCCATTGGGCGGTCAGCATAATAGTCATATGGAGTGACGTGGACGTGGAGGTCGGTTGTTTCCATCAAACGCAAGTGCGCTGTGTTCTCTTTTGCAAGAACAGAATATGGATGCACCATTGCAATGGCACCGGTAGCGGCCATGCCCCCCAGCACGCTACGACGATTCATTAAAATAGGATTAGACACGATTGCCTCCTAGCCCGTGGAAAATGCAGAACATAATTGTCAGCATGAATTTTGCCCGATCCTCCAGCTTCTGGTCGCAGCAGCAAGAGGGTTCTTAGGCCCCTAAATACCATGCATTCCCCTCAGTTTGTGGGCCTAATGTATCAGGAACATGAAACAGGTTCTCCAATGCGTAAGGCAGATCCCCTAGGCGGTGCGCTAATCCTCAGAAGACACTGGGTTTTATCTGCAATGAAAGATTTTGCGTGAAGCGCAAATATCTGTGAATTTGTGATGGTGACCTCAACTTTGCGTGAACTCTGCTCAACTGATTGCATGCCGGGTTGGCAAAACAGGTTGCGAATGTGCAAAGGACAAAGAACGTCTTTGGTGAATTCTGTATTGCTCTATTCTTCGTGCGAAGTATACCAAGATATAAAAGAACCATCGGCAAAAGCTTGCACATTCAGATTGCAGGCATATTTGTTTTCAAGATCATATTATCCCTCTCTGCAATACAGAGCTTTACAGGGTGTGCACTATGGACAACGACAGACCTAAAGGATTGTGGGGGCGCCTCAAAGGCGGGTTCACATCAGGCAAGAACCATAAGGATACTGAAGAGACTATGGCTGGGTTGACGCAGGAGCGCGTTCTCGACGTGCTCAAACAGGTTAAATCGCCTGATGGCAAGAGCAACATTGTTGATCAGGATCTGGTTGCAGACCTGTTTGTATCAGATGGCCGTGTCGTCTTTTCAATCAGAGTACCCGCAGAGCGAGCTTCTGAACTTGAAGGGCTTCGCTTGGCCGCTGAGAAGGTTGTGTCGGTGCTTCCTGATGCTGAAACGGTCCTTGTCGCACTCACAGCAGAAAAACAACCTGGCTCTCCATCTGCGCCACCACCTGCTGCACGTAAAGCTCCGCCGAAAGGCGCCTCAATGCCAGCAAAGCAGGAAGTACCTGGCGTGAAACACATTATTGCTGTTGCATCAGGTAAAGGTGGGGTTGGTAAATCAACAACATCAGCCAATCTCGCACTTGCTCTTTCTGTAATGGGCTTGAAGGTTGGTTTGCTGGATGCTGATATCTACGGCCCATCCATTCCAAAGCTTATGGGAGCATCTGGGCAGCCGGAAGTTCTTGAAAACCGTATTATGAAGCCTCTGGAAGCTCATGGCATCAAGCTGATGTCTATTGGTTTTCTGGTAGAAGAAGAAACAGCCATGATCTGGCGTGGCCCAATGGTGGTGTCTGCCCTCAATCAGATGCTGCGCGAAGTTGACTGGGGTGAGCTGGATGCGCTTATCGTTGACCTGCCGCCAGGAACGGGTGATGTTCAGTTGACTATGGCTCAAAAAGTACCTCTGACAGGCGCTTTGGTCGTTTCAACACCACAGGACCTTGCGCTTCTGGATGCACGCCGCGGTATTGCCATGTTTGAGAAGGTCGCGATCCCTGTATTGGGTGTCGTAGAAAACATGAGTCACTTTGTCTGCCCAGACTGCGGTGGCACGCATGAGATCTTTGGTCATGGTGGTGCAAAAGCAGAAGCTGAGAAGATGAAAGTCCCATTCTTGGGTGAAGTGCCCCTGACGATGGAAATCAGAGAGCAATCTGATACAGGCACCCCAATCACAGTGAGTAACCCAGACAGTCCAGTCTCAAAGGCCTACGGCATCATTGCTGCTGGCCTGTGGCAGGGCGTCCTTCAACCCACTGGCGATGCTGCAAGGTCAGCACCTAAAATCGTTATTGGTTGATCGGTAATAAATTGACTTGATTGATAAGGCTTCACTTAGACGGCAGGTAGTCATCTCATTGACATCTGCCGTTTCTGTTTGCAGTGCCAGTTGTACGAAATGCAATTATGAAAGGCATAGTTCATTAAGTTCCGACTTTATCCAGTCTATGAATGCCTTGCACTTATGTTTCTGAAATGAATTTTCCAACCCAACCAGCATATAGTGAGCAGTTGCAGAAATTTCGAATTCGAATGGTTTCGCCAGCAGACCAAGTCGTGCGTCATGCGCGCACAAAACTTTGCGGCCAAGAATAACACCAGCCCCCTCAATAGCTGCATCCTGAGCATGGTCAATCTGAGAAAAGTGCATCCCTTTCTCCGACCAGGAGGCCCTAGAGATTCCAACAGTCTTTAACCATGCCTTCCATCCCGGTGCGTTCAAGAATGTCGCCATGCTGTCTTCGTGAAGCAAAGTAAAGTTCTTTAGGTCGGCTGGCTCATTCATTTCATTCGCCAGTTGAGGCGCACACATGGGTGTAAGAAAATCTTCCGCTAGAAAATCAATATGTAATCCCGGATATGGCCCACGCCCAAAGCGGAGCCCGAGATCAACATCGTCCCTGTAGAAATCTACGAGCTTCAAATTGGCGGAAATGCGAAGTTCAATTTCAGGATAAGCCTCCATGAAGCGATAAATCCGAGGTGCAATAACCTTGGAAGCTGTTCCCGGTCCCGTGGATATAACGAGGACTTTATCCTCATCTACTCCTTTAATGCGTGCAATAGCCTCGCTGAAGTTTTCTAACCCAGCTTTAACGCCCGGCAACAATCGGTGCCCAGCTGAAGTTAGCTCAATCACTCGATTCAAACGTGTAAACAACTGAGTCTGTAGCTGATCTTCGAGCATCTTGACCTGATAACTCAATGCCGACGGCGTAAGCCCAAGCTCATTGGCTGCCTTCGCAAAGCTCATGTGCCGTGCAACGCATTCAAAGGCCCTGAACGAATTGAGTGGAGGAAGGGAGTAACGCATTTCGCCTCAAAAAAACTGATCCGAATACTTGAAATTACTCGTTTGTCAGGGTCTTCGCCACAAGACTATTGTCCAACGAAAATGTGGCAAGGAGAATACGATAATGAACTTTCTGGCGAAAGAGATCTTCCAAAATCAAACCGAAATAACGGAGTTGCCAATGCAAAGACTTTTAATGCAAGGCCGCTACGCGCGATCCCACGCATTTCATGTCTTGTGGAGAGGTTTTTGGAAAGACGCGAAGCCGCAGAGAAACAGAGAGAAACGAATTGAGCTAAAGAAATAAAACTATGCACTGCGAAAACTGACAACTAATAGGCAAAGTAAACAAATGGTTAGCGAATTACTGCAAATTTTACCTAATGAAAAAATTATTTAAATCAATAAGTTAGTGACATTATGTGTGTGCTGAATTTGTAGAGATCACCATGCACTACTGATAATAGTGCTTATGCCCAACAAACTTAAATTGCTCTGCAAATTTGATTCATAAATTGGCAAGAAATGAAGGCTTAGGTTGCAACTAGTCCCGATGAGGAGTGGGGCTTCTAGGGTTCAATACGGAGTTTAAAACATGTTTGCTAAGTTTCTTAAGGACGAGTCTGGCGCAACTGCAATCGAATACGGTATTCTGGCAGCTTTGATAACAGTTGCAATTATTGCAACTGTATCAACGCTAGGCACAAACCTTACTAATATATTTAAAGCGGTTTCAGATAAGCTGGTAGTTCCAACTACTTAAACAGCATAAACAAGAAAAACCCAGATACATCTGCATCTGGGTTTTTCTTGTTGATTAAAACTAATCAAAGACTACTTTGATACTAAAATCACCCGCCCGTCACGCTCATATGCCGTGTTCCAGTTGCAGACTTGTTATCCCGGTCGATAATAAAGTCATGCCCCTTTGGCTTTCGTGCAATCGCTGATTCAATCGCTTCCGAAAGCACTTCATTTCCTTCAGATGCTCGCAAGGCTGCACGTAAGTCCTTTTGATCTTCTTGGCCAAGGCACATGAACAACTGTCCGGTGCAGGTCACACGCACACGGTTACAGCTTTCACAAAAGTTGTGTGTCATCGGGGTGATGAAACCAAGACGGCCTCCAGTCTCTTCAATCTGCATATAACGGGCAGGGCCGCCGGTCTTGTACGGAATGTCTGTCAGTGTGTACTTGGCGGAGAGTGCCTTACGCACGTCGCTCAGCGGCAGATACTGCTCATTCCGGTCTCCATCAATCTCACCAAGTGGCATTGTCTCGATGAATGTCAGGTCGTGCCCGCGTTCATGCGCCCATTCCAGCATCGGGATGAGCTCATCCTCGTTGAAATTCTTAAGTGCAACCGCGTTCAACTTGATCTGAAGACCGGCTTCCTGAGCGGCCTTGATGCCATCGAATACCTTTTGAATATCACCCCACCGAGTAACATCCTTGAACTTGTCTGCATTTAAGGTGTCGAGAGAGACGTTGATGCGCCGCACACCTGCTTCATACAGTTCTTGAGCGTAGCGTTCGAGCTGCGTACCGTTCGTAGTAATGGTGAGTTCATCAAGTGCGCCGCTATCCAGATGCCGCTTCAGGCCGCGGATGAAGCTCATGATATTCTTACGAACCAACGGCTCCCCACCGGTGAGGCGGATTTTGCGGACGCCTTTTTCAATGAAAACGGCGCAGAGGCGATCCAGCTCTTCCAGTGAAAGAACGTCTTTCTTGGGAAGGAAAGTCATGTGCTCGGACATGCAATAGACGCAGCGCAAATCACAACGATCAGTCACAGAGACGCGAAGATACGTCACGGCGCGGCCGAACGGGTCAATCAATGCTGGGTGGGCACCCTGCTGTTTGTCCTCGGCATATTGCCCCATGGAAACCTCCACTCACGTATCTCTTTTGGCGACGAATTTAACAATTCTAATGTAGTACGCAATGAGTTAGCGTCAATCCATCAGTAAGGAGTTCCAGTGGATTTAACTAGAAATATATCTTAGAACCACAGGTATAATTCCTAAATCATCAATACTGAGTTCCATGAACTTGGGCAAGGATAAAAAAATATGTCGGATACACGCTGGCCTACGCAAATCCACCTAAAAAACCAAGGCAAAAATCTTGAAATTACTTTTGATGATGGCCTTGAAGTCTCGTTTACCTCGGAGTTTCTGCGAGTAATGTCCCCATCAGCAGAAGTGCAAGGGCATACTCCAGATCAACGAAAAGTGATTGCGGGGAAGCGGGATACAACGATTATCGGTGTAGATCCAGTTGGAAACTATGCAGTTAAACTGACATTTGATGACCTGCACGATACCGGAATTTTCACGTGGACCTATTTTCAGGAAATGAACGATCAAAAAGACTTTTTATGGAATCGATATCTGAGTGAACTGCAGGAACGTGGTTTGAGCAGAGAGCTCAGCAAGTAGGGCTGACACAAAGTCAGCCCTATGTGGTCTAGCGAAGCACGATCACCTTCGTGCCGACATTGACATTGTCATAGAGGTGAATGACGTCTTCATTTGCCATCCTGATACAGCCAGATGAGACCGCTGAACCAATCGTCCATGGCTCATTGGAGCCGTGAATGCGATAGATGGTGCTGCCAATATACATAGCGCGAGCACCAAGTGGGTTGTTTGGGCCACCCTTCATGAAGCTAGGCAGGTTACGTCCTTTACGGCGTTCACGATCAATCATGACTTTTGGCGGTGTCCAGCTTGGCCACTCAGCTTTGCGGGTAATTCGGTGAGTTCCTGACCACTGGAAACCCTGACGACCGACGCCAACGCCGTACACCATCGCGGTACCATTACCGCGAATATGGTAGAGGCGTCGATCTTTTGTGCTGATCACAATGGTGTTCGGACCGTATGAGCCGTTGTACCTGACCTGCTTACGTTTGATTGGAGATTTTCCGTGGTGAGCAGAACCATAGGAAACCCATTTTTTGGATGCATGATCAAAGAACTTGCCAGATGCTGCGGCATCTGCCTGAGTTCCGGTAAATAGTGCTGCGAAGCAAAGAGCAACACTCGCGATAAGTATGCGCATTGATACCCCCTAGGATATTGTTGTTTGTTTTATCTCGTTTGCATGAGGGAATTTATGCAGCGAGTAGGGAGACGCTCGCAGCTTAGAATGTCAAATATATTAATTGTTGAAGTAATTCAGACTACAACTGCTGCTATATACTTCTTATGGAAAAGGAAATTACTAGAGAGTCATTCGAAGATGATTTACATTCATATCGAGCTTGATTTGCATCTATCTAAAACGCAACTTAATATAATGAAAGAAGCTTGAATTTAGCTAATTTGAATTGTGATTGAATGAAATTGTCATGAATGCAGGCAACGAAAAAAGGGCGCTCCTAAGAACGCCCTCCAATCTCGGTATTATCTCACCAGAACAGTTAGCTCAGGTTCAGCTCTTTAAAGAAGTCATTGCCTTTGTCGTCCACCACGATAAAGGCAGGGAAGTCTTCAACTTCGATTTTCCAAACGGCTTCCATACCCAGCTCTTCATATTCAACCACTTCAACACTCTTGATGCAGTCTTGAGCAAGGCGGGCAGCTGGGCCTCCGATAGAGCCGAGGTAGAAGCCACCGTGAGCCTGGCATGCACGGCGAACACCCGCTGAGCGGTTGCCCTTGGCAAGCATCACCATGGAGCCTCCAGCGGCCTGAAACTGGTCCACATAAGCATCCATACGGCCAGCAGTGGTTGGGCCAAATGAACCAGAAGGCATACCTTCTGGCGTCTTGGCTGGACCTGCATAGTAAACCGGATGGTTCTTGATGTAGTCAGGGAGTGGCTCACCGGCCTCGAGACGATCACGGAGCTTAGAATGCGCCAGATCGCGGGCCACGATCAACGGACCGCTCAACGAAAGCCGTGTTTTAGTTGGATGCTTAGTCAGTTCACCAAGGATCTCGCTCATTGAGCGCGTGAGGTCGATTTTTACAACATCATCAGAAAGATCGGTGTCGGTAACTTCCGGCATGTAGACTTCAGGATTCCGCTCCAGATCCTCCAGGAAGATGCCTTCCTTGGTGATCTTGCCAGTCGCCTGACGGTCTGCTGAACAAGAGACGCCAATGCCGATTGGCAGGGATGCACCATGGCGCGGCAGCCGGATCACGCGCACGTCGTGGCAGAAGTATTTGCCACCAAACTGTGCGCCGACACCGCTGGACTGTGTCAGCTTATGAATTTCAGCTTCCATTTCCAGATCACGGAATGCATGGCCCCCTTCGGAGCCTTCCGTTGGCAGCTCATCCAGATAACGAGCAGAAGCCATTTTTACAGATTTAAGATTCAACTCTGCAGATGTACCGCCAATGACGATTGCGAGGTGATATGGCGGGCATGCTGCAGTACCAAGAGTGAGAATTTTCTCCTTCAGGAACTCAATCATGCGATCTTTGGTCAGCAGGCTCGGAGTGCCTTGGAACAGGAAGGTCTTGTTAGCAGACCCTCCGCCTTTCGCCATGAACAAGAACTTGTAAGCATCATCGCCTTCAGCATAAAGCTCGATCTGAGCCGGCATGTTATTCTTGGTGTTCTTTTCCTCGAACATAGAAATCGGCGCCAGCTGGGAATAGCGCAGGTTTTTTTTGAAGTAAGCGTCACGTGCGCCTTCACCGAGCGCTGCTTCGTCATGCCCGTTAGTCCAGATTTTACGGCCTTTCTTACCCATCACAATTGCAGTGCCAGTGTCCTGACACATTGGCAATATGCCAGCAGCTGAAATATTCGCGTTTTTCATCAGGTCAAAAGCAACGAATTTATCGTTTGCAGTTGCTTCAGGGTCGTCGAGAATTTTACGGAGCTGCTCCAGATGGGAAGGGCGCAGGAAATGGTTGATGTCTTTAAACGCTTCTTCGGCAAGCAAGCGAAGACCCTCTTGCTCCACTTTCAAGATTTTCTCACCGTCAAACTCAACTTCGCTCACGTACTCGGAGGTTAGTTTGCGATAAGGAGTTTTGTCTTTACCCAATGGAAAAAGAGAGGTGTGAACGTACTCGGGAGCAAGTGTTTCGGACATCTTGGCACTCTCTGGCTATTTTGGTGTACCGCTGTACACTGTTGAATTTGCTGAGCGCCGTTTTATAGAGAAAAAGCTGAGGGGCAAAGCCCCTCAGCCTTCAAAACTTGTCAAATTTGCTAGATTACGCCGAATTGACGAGAGACTTGGTGGAAAATGCAAGGCTCTCTTTGGCACAATCCATCAGCGAGTGGCGTATAGGTCCAACTTCACAGTCACCTTATTGCTGACAGTGCTGTCTGGAACACCATCACCAATCTTGAAGTCACTGCGAGATAACGTTGCTTCACCAACCGCGTGAGCGGTTTTACCTTCAATGGTCAAAGTGAAGGGCAAGAAAATAGCGATCTTTGCGCCTTTGAGCTCCAGCGTACCTGCAGCCTCATAGAGATCACCGCCAGCAGGAACAACGTTATCTACGCGAAATACTGCATCAGGGAAGCTGGAGATATCCAACCACTGTGGGGTTGTGATTGCACCTGCTGCCTGTGCATCTTCTGTTTTTACGCTTCCAGTGATGATTGTTGCCTGAATCTGGGCTTTGTCGAGCTCTTCTTTGTCGAAGATGATCTTAGCATTCCAGGTAGCAAAAGTGCCCGTAACGGTGTTTCCGTTATTGATGACCTCAAAGCCAAGCGTACTCTTATTGCGATCCACTGACCATTCATTTGCAAAGGCAGATGAAGCTGCTCCTACCAAGATGAAGGTCAGAAATACGCCGGCTTTAAAGAACATATCGGTCAATCGTTTCATGGTTTTCTCCAGATCCTCAAATTAAGCTTTTGAGGACAACATACGCTGTAAGACTTTATCCTTGGATATGAAGTAGTGCTTAAGGGCAGCTCCAACATGAGCAAGGATCAATGCGATAAACGCATACGCAGCCCAGCCATGCACTGCGGTGAAGAACGCAGATACATCTGCTTTTTGCCCCAAAAACTCAGGTGTTGGTAGATGCGGAATCTGAAAGAGGTTAAAGAAAACTGTCGGCAGTCCAAGCGGGCTGGACGAAACCAGCAACCATCCTGTCAGCGGCATCAGCAACATCAGGGCATATAAGCTGATGTGACCCAAATGCGCAGCAAGCTTTTCCCAAACCGGCATTTCGGCAGGTAAATCAGGTGTGATACCAGTGATTTTCCAAAGGATGCGCAATGAGACCAGTGCTAAAACGACAAAACCAATGGACTTATGAAGCTGATAAAGAGAGTAAGTTGCAGGCTCGAAAATCGGTAGCGTGACCATATAGAGGCCAAATCCCAACATACCAATGATAAGCGTTGCTATGGTCCAGTGTAGTGCAATTGCCACGATGCCATAGGCTGATCGAGTGTTCCTGATCATGGAAAAGACCCTTTGATCGAGGGAAGGGGCATTGCTGCCCCTTCTCAAAGTTCGACCAGACCCGTCAGAGCATTCTCAGCATCCGACAGGCCGGAAACATTACTTAACAGTCGCTTCGAAGCTGATGTTGATGTTCACTTCATCTGACACGTAAGGAACAGCCATCGCCATGCCAAAGTCAGAACGTTTGATCGTGGTAGTCGCATCCAGACCAACAGCTTGTTTCTTCGCCATTGGATGCTCACCAAGCTGATTTACAACAACTTCAAGGACAGTTGGTTTGGTGATGCCACGAATGGTCAGATCACCGGTCACTTCCAGCTTCTTCTCGCCAACCTGTTCAACCTTGGTGGACTTGAATGTTGCTGATGGGAACTTAGCAACATCAAACAAGTCAGCACTCTTCAGGTGTGTGTCACGAGCTTCCCAGAATGTGTTGAGAGAGTTGACATCAATTTCGACGTCTACTTTAGAATTTGCTGGGTTTGCTTCGTCGATAATCAGAGTAGGTGTCCAGGTGCCAAAACGACCGTCTGTGGTGGAATAACCCAGATGGTTGTAGTCAAAAGCGAGATTTGCGTGGGACATATCAACGTCGTAAGCAACTGGTTCAGCAACTGCTGCTGTAGCGAGGAAAGAAGCTGCGACTGCGAGCATTCCAAAGCGAACTGATTTCATTGTAATCTCCAATTATGTTGAACTGTGAATTTCAATCTTGGGCATACAATTGGCAGATGTTCTGGGAATTGCAATTAAACGCATTGTTCATCCCAGGTGCACAATCACGAGGAAGTCAGCAATATCGCCAATTTTTGCAAACATTGTTGCGGAAATGAGTTGTCACTGTGGCAATATAATGGAGATTGTAAAACCAAATGATACAACTGCAAAAATATAAGGGTTTTACATCACACTTTCGTGTGTGATCTGTCAGTTAGAAACTCTAGTAATAAAAATGGGGAAGGGAGGCACACGTATGCGCCTCCGATCAGGTGCCTATGGTTTGTAAGTGAAGAGAATGCCGTTTTTATCGCGTAGGAACTCAAACTTTTCCTTCTTCAGAGTGTCGCGCAGGTTCGGCAGAACGCTCTTTTCATCAGCGATAAGCATATAGCCACCAACACGAAGGTGACTGAGCATACGCTGCAGAAGTTTGACGCGCGCATTGTTCGGCAACTCATGGAAGAAACGGTCAGCAACAATTGCATCAAGATCTTGCGGGGGCGTGTAACCAAGTGCATCCACGTGAACAACCTCAATCGGCAGATTCTCCGTGTCTACTCGTTCCTGCAATTGGTCCAGACCTACTTTGGAACTGTCGACAGCAATTACATTGTAACCGCGCTTAGCAAGAAAGATCGCGTCGCGTCCTTGGCCTGCACCCAGATCGAGAATTGTGCCACTGTCAAAGTCGAGGTTTGAGAACAGTGTTGTAAACTGCTTGGAGGTATGGCCGAAGTAACTTTCGTCCTTGGCGTAAATCTTATCGTATTTCTGCATAACTCAGCCTGAATGGATCATTAGCTAAAGGATATACAGGAACGTAGAAAATGAACAAGCCCAACCCGGCGGATACAGGTTGGGCTTTTTGGTTTAAGTAAAGCTTTGCTTCATGAAAAGGGTCGGTTGTCCGAGGTAAGACCCGTCCGTGTACTTCTCAAAGCCAACACGCTCGGCAAGGCTGACACTGGCTGTGTTCTCTGGGGCAATAATGCAATGAACCTCAGGAAACAGTCTGGAACTGCGCAGCCAGGATAGGCTCAGCTCAACAGCCTCCCGGGCATAACCTTTGCCATGAAACTTAGGCGAGATCACCCAACCAGCTTCTGGAAACCCATCAAGGCTTGGAGTGATGTCTCGCTTAAAGTCAGAAAAACCAACGTCGCCAATAAGCTCTCCGCTGTTTTTCTCAATCACAGCCCAATACCCAAAACCGGAGAGGCTCCAGTGCCCGGCATACTTGAGGATACGCCCCCACGTATCCGTTGGGCTGGAAGGCTTCCCCGAAATATAGCGCACCACATCAGGATCCGCCCACAAGGCGCAGCATGCCTCAAAATCTGAAGTTTGGTGAGCCCGCATGATAATGCGCTCGCCGTTAAGTGTTGGAGCAGCCGTACAGCGTTCTTCTTCGATAATCACGAAAGCAGTCCTCAAAAAGAAAAAGCCGAAGCGATGAACACTCCGGCTCCCACAAAATTAAAATTGAGCGTTAAAGGCCAAGCCCGCCAATGCAAGAGTACTTGATATTGATGTAGTCATCCACGCCGTACTTGGAACCCTCATTCCCCATTCCGCTTTCTTTATATCCGCCAAACGGAGCATATTCGGTCGTGATCACACCTTCATTCACGCCAACAAGACCATATTCCAATGCTTCCATAACACGGAAGGTCTGGCCCAAATCTTGAGTGTAAAAGTAACAAGCGAGGCCATACTCTGTGTCATTCGCCATTCTGACCACATCATCTTCGCTCTCAAACTTGAAGACAGGAGCAAATGGACCAAACGTCTCTTCCTTGGCAACCTTCATCTCTGGGGTCGCATTAAGCAGAAGTGTCGGTTCGAAGAACGTGCCTCCCTGAGCATCTGGCTTGCCGCCTGTTACCACTGTACCGCCTTTAGAAACAGCATCAGCGATCAGTTCTTCGACTTTCGCAACAGCATGCTCATCAATAAGAGGGCCTTGGTTGGTACCCGACTTCAGACCATCGCCAACGCGCAGCTGATCTTCAATGGCAGCCTTCAGCTTTGCTGAGAACTCGTCGTAAATTCCAGCCTGAGCGTAAATGCGGTTTGCGCAGACACAAGTCTGACCGGAATTTCTGAACTTGGATGCAATGGCACCTTCGACAGCCTTATCGAGATCAGCTGAATCAAACACGATAAACGGCGCATTGCCACCAAGCTCCATAGAGACCTTTTTCATGTTGGCCAATGCTTTGGAGGCAAGCTGCTTACCCACTGGAGTAGATCCGGTAAAGGTGATCTTGCGGACCTTGTCGTTCTCACAAAGTTCGTCAGCAATCTGGGCTGCTGAGCCGGTGATGATGTTAATCACACCAGTTGGAATTCCTGCCTGTTCCGCAAGTTCACCCAGGATCAACGCAGAATAAGGCGTTTGGCTTGCCGGTTTGGCCACAACAGTACAACCAGAACCAAGAGCTGCCGCCAGTTTGCGCCCCAGCATAGAGCTTGGGAAATTCCAGGGTGTGATGGCACCAACAACACCGATAGGCTCTTTGGTCACCATAATACGGCGGTCCTTCCAAGGGGACGGGATCACATCGCCATAAACCCGTTTGCCTTCTTCAGCGAAGAAACGAATGTAGTTGGCTGTGATAGCAACTTCACCAGTAGATTCAGCCAGTGGCTTACCCATTTCAACAGTGAGTAGCTCAGCAAGGTCCTTCTGGTTTTCAGTGATCACGTCTGCCCACCGCAGCATCAGATTGCAGCGCTCAACTGCTGTCATCTTAGACCAGAGAGCAAAAGCTGCATGGGCTGCATCGATTGCATCTGCAGTCTCAGGACGGCCAAAACGTGGAACACGCCCGATGATTTCGCCAGTGGCTGGATTGTTTACAGAGATGGAGTTGCTTTCATCTCCGCTGACCCATTTTCCTCCTATGAGACAAGCTTCACGTAGGAGCGGAATTTCTTTGGTTGCTGAGAGTGTTGTACTCATGAGTATCTCCTGATGAAGTCATATCCCGCCAGGCAATTAAGAAGAGATAGAAGAACAAGACCTAACGACGGTTTTATCTGACCTACACATATAAGTGGTAGTTCTAGGAAAAACACCTAGTCCCCATAGGATTTACAAAGATTGATCCATTCTGCAATGCAAATCACGGTGTGTAATGATTGTCTCTTTCTCAATGCAACACGAGTAGATCCAAAACTCATGCTTTCATAAGCCGTTACGAGAAAGAGGTTGAGATGGGTTGAACGGAAAAATCTGGTATGATGTCATTCCGGAAGAACTACGAGAGCACCTGACCTGTTGAAACGTCATTCTCCCACTCAAATGAACAAGGTCAATCTGCATTTATGTCTTCGCAAGAAACACGCGCAATTGTGCTTATCCGCAAAATGTGTCAGGAGCGACTTGCTTTGAAACTCGAATAGCTAAGGTCGCTCCATGTCAGACACGGTCAAACTCTCATTAGAAGAAGCACGCAAACTCACTGAGGATGCTTTGTCTGCCAACAAAACAGATCCTGCAATTGCGAAGATCGTTGCAAATGCTTTAGTGAACGCGGAGGCAGATGGTCAGGCAGGCCACGGCCTTTCCAGAATTCCGTCCTACACCGCCCAAACCAGAACTGGCAAGGTAGACGGCTTTGCCAAACCGGAAGCAGAGCTGATCACTCCGGTTGTGCAGCGGATTGATGCTAAATACGGATTTGCTTACCCAGCAATTGAAGTTGCGCTGCCATTTCTGAAAGACGCTTCCTCGCAAAATGGGCTGGCTTTGAGTGCGATCCGTCATTCTCATCACTTTGGGCAAGCGGGGGCCCACTGTGAGCGCTTGGCACGCGATGGAATGGTTGCGTTCATTTTTGGCAATGGGCCTAAGGCAATTGCTGCCTACGGCGGCAAGAACCCTATGTTCGGAACCAATCCAATTGCATTTGCAGCTCCTAATGGAGATGGAGAGCCACTTGTCATTGATCTTGCGCTCTCACGTGTCGCTCGCGGAAAGATCATGGCAGCGCAACGAACGGGAAAATCTATCCCGGAAGGTTGGTCACTGGACAAAGACGGGCAGCCAACCACCGATCCGGAGGCGGCGCTTGCAGGAACTATGATCCCTATCGGAGAGGCCAAAGGAGCGGCTTTAGCCATGATGATTGAGATCATGGCTGCAGGCCTATGCGGAGCTGCATTTGGTTTTGAGGCGTCCAGTTTGTTCTCAGGAGAGGGCGACGCCCCTGATCTTGGTCAGGTTATTCTGGCAATCAACGCAGATCTTGTCTCTGGCGGTTTGTTTGCTGAACGAATGCAAACGCTTGTTGCTGCGATTGAGGCTGAGGAGGGCGCACGTTTACCGGGAACATCTCGTCTTGCAGCCCGCGAAAAAGCAGAGCAATACGGTGTCAACCTACCAAAGCCTATCTACGAAGAGGCAGTCCGCCTCGCCGGGCCGTCGACTTAGTCGTATTCACGCTCATAGTAGAAACCGGCTTTTGCATCTCCGTCGGAGCCGGCTTCACCACGAAGCTTCAGGAACTTCGTGACATCAATATCAACAGTTGCTGCATTGTCACCTGTTGTCGGCTCCTGTGTCACGCCCAAATAAATCCGCTCACTTATATAGCCACCAACGGCCAGTTCTGGATTTCCCGCTGCATCAAACTTGATATCGATATCGCTGACACCGAGTAGATTGCGGAGTGTGCCCAATGGCCCTTCCACGCCAGTGCCTCCGGTTAGCGTTGCGATCGCGCTTGCAAGGCTTGCCAGCTGAATTGGCGAAAGATCGTTGACAGACTCGCCAAACAACAGTTGCGCAAGGACCTCATCCTTTGGCAGGCTTGGGACTGAAGTGAAATCAATCACCGGCATATCAGCAGGTCCACTCACCAGGACAGTCACTTCCGTTGAGCCAGATGTTGTCGTTGCCGCAAAATCGAGTGTTGGTACAAGAGAACCACTAAACGTCACATTACCGCGGCTGAGTGTCAGGCGTTTTGACAAAATATCGATACGGCCACGCACCAGAGAGAAAGCGCCCACGGTCTTCACATCATCGAGCTTGCCGCCAATGTTAAGTGATCCACCGGCTTCAGCGTTGACGCCGCGCCCACGGATGAAGATTTTGCCTGGTGCTTCCACGCCAACATTCAAACTGGCTTTCGAGATCGGGCTGGGTTGCTCGTTTTTCTTGGCGTTTTCCCGCCCTTCATCTTGCGCAAGGATCTTCGCTTGGTTGAGGATAGGCTTGGGCGCATTCAAATGCCGGACGATCACAGGATTGATACTGGAGTTAAAGGAGCTCGGAATTTCAATATCTGCCTGGTTAATGGTGACTTTGCCCGAAATTGCAGGAGGGGCGCCTGCATCGGCAAGAGAGCCCTGTAGTGCAAGATTGGCGTCAATCAATGCACTAACAAATGTCCCGTCAACATAACGGCCACCATCAATCGTGAGTTCCATTTGAGCAGGCAGGCCTGAACCCAGTCCAAGTTTGCCATCCAGTACCAACGTGCCACCATTACTAAACTTGGCAGCAAATTTATTGATCGCAATCTCTTGCCGTGTGACCTTAATGTCACCTGAGTAGTCTGTCAGCGTCATGCCAGTTGAGAGCTGTGTGGTCTCAAGGTTCACAGGTTGGATATCAATGGCGATCTGAGGATCCTTGAGGGAGCCGGAAACTGACCCGCTGAGACGGAAGCCACCACTGCCACCCAAATTCTGCTCGATCAATTTAGCTCCCACCACATCAAGGGGGATGTTGCCTGATGTGGTCAAAGACACTTCTTGACCATCTGCAAGCCCGATTGCCCCTGAAGCCTCAACGTTCAGGCCTGAACTGTTGGTGACGATGGTTTTTTGGTCAATTTTGTTGTCAGCAAACGAGCCGGTGCTCTCAATCTGAAGTGGGAGGATGCGGTTATCCTGAAGCGGCTTTGCTGAAAACTGGCTCAACGCAAGCCGCCAGCTGACTTGAGGTGCGTCGTTCTCGCCAAAGGCGCGAACGGTCCCGTTGAGAGCACCATCCAAGGCAAGGCTTGGAACAAAGGCATTCGCTATGGAAAGTGGCAGTTGCTTCAGTTCGGCGTTGATGTTGAGCTGATTGCTGTTGCTCCCGTAAACATTTAAAGAGCCACTGCCAAGAGCCAGCTCAAAGGAGGACACAGTCCGTTTGTCTTCAAGTAGCGAAATCACTGCTGGTTGCTTGAGGTTTGTCTGAATGCCCTTGTAGCGGCCATTAAGAGAATTCAGCGTAAGAATGATCCCTTCGGGAACAGCTTGCACCAGCCCTGCGCTTTGAAGTTGGTCGTTGTTTTCAGCAAATTCGGCATTAATGGAAAAGCCAGTTGCAACCTCTGCACTTGTCTTGCCTTCAACAGGTGTCGCATTCAATGTCAACGATCTCAGGTTTACCCCTTCCACTTCAACACCATCGAGCGCAATGTTCGCATTTGCAGCTGGGCGTGTGAAAGGTTTGTCTATCCAGCCTTTTGCGACAAAGGACATGATGGAACTTTGCGCAAACCGAAGGTTTTGGCTGCTAAGATCAAATGAGATCTTGGCATCTCCGTTGTCTTGCTCAATATCGATTTGTCCATGAGCCTGACCTTCCATCTCGGTCAAGGCCAGTGATGACAAAGTGCTCAGATCATTGGCTTCAATGGTGAACTGCCCAACCAAACCTTGTGGTAGAAGCGCAAGATCAGTAGCATGTGCATTGCCACTGAGTTTGTTCCCGCCGAAATCAAAATCCAGTATCGGAACAGACAGTTTGCCAGCCTCACTCAGCAGCTTGAACTTGCCAACAAGCTCTTCCCCTTTAAACCTGCCTGTAAGATTGATGTCCGAATTGGGAGCCGTTTCAGAAAGCGTCCCATCGGCTACAAGCTTCAGCTTCTCTAAGGGAGTGCCATCCATCTCAATCCGGTCAGAGTGTATTTCAAGTGTCACTTCAGGTGCAGAAGTATTACCTGAAACCTTCCCGCTGGCAGTGAGGGCCCCACTTACACGGGGCTCCAGCAGATCGAGTTGATGCACTTGAGCAGAAAATGCACCATCCAGCTGACGATCTTGCAAACTGCCATGAGCTTCAAATTGTCCAAACATGTTCTCAAAGGAAAGAACTTCCAGTCGGCCATATGAAGCGAGCAGGTCGGTGCTATCAAGGGTTGCTGCAAGCTTGGCAGAAAACCTACCCGGGGAAGTGAGAATTCGGTCAATGCGCTCATTTTGCAGACTCACACGGCTGCTGGTTCCCTTGAGATTGATCTCTCCAGATTGTTTTTGGAAATCCGCTAGCAAGGACAATTGAGCCTCAACAGAGCCGCTTACGTTTTGCTGCACAAATCCTGACAGAAGGCTAAGGTCAGATACAGAAAGATTGCCCTGTGCCTGTCCGTTGCTCGGCGAGAGTTCTACCAGATTAAACCGTGCAGCCGCTGCATCACTCTCCAAGTGTAACTCGCTTAACTTTAGTTTTTCCTGATTTGGAAACGCGATGCCTTTGAGTGAAACACTTATATTCTTGATGTTTTGGTCTTGTGAAGCTGGAGCAAGATGGACACCACTAACTTGGAGACGCGCTTCAAGCGGGATGGACATTATCTGCGCGGAAATGTTTGCACCATCACCCTTTGCAGAAAGGCTTAGCGCCCCCAGATCCGCTTCTTGTGTTTTAATCTTATCTGCTTGAACAGAGAAGTCCCAATTCAGGCTCTCAAGCGGTCCCGAAGCCGATGCAGTCACAGACAAAGTATCCAGTTGAACGGCCTGCTCGCCAGTCTTGATGAGAAGTGGTTTAGTGTTGCTCTCAAGTGTCTGGATTTGGACCTTCGCTATCAAAGAGTTCTTGTCAGTTGCGTATGTGTTCTCCAAATGCGCTAAGATCGCACCGGTTGAAAGCTTTCCGGTTACTGAAAGTGGCAGATAATCTTCATTGAGTGTCGCGTTTGCAAACCACGTGGTCTGCCCTGCAAATAGGCTGGAGATAGAAGAGGGAAGAAACTGCTCAAGTTCCCCTGATAAATGTGTAGTTAGTGACTTCTGCGTTCCATTTTGCGCAAGAGTAATCTCACCATCAATGGCTCGAACCCTATTCAGATCTACTTGTAATGAAGACGACCAGTTTGTCAGCGGGCCGCCACCTTCCATACGTAGCGCAAAACTCGGTGCATCCGGAAGGTCAAGAAGATTGGCAGTCAGCCCATTGGCTGCTTCAGAGACCATGCCACGGAAATTGACTACGCCATCTGCCGGATCAAAATCGACGTCAATGCTTGCTGTGCCCTGAACGTCGCCAGTGCGTGAAATGTTGAGCTTGCCGGCAAATTTGTCAGGAGAACTCGCATAAGTCGCAGTGCCCGTGATCTCGAACTGTGCAGGCATACCGGCAATAGAAGCGGGGAGGGCAAGTTCTTTGATGTTGAGGCTTTGGAGATCAAAGGTGTTGAAAGGCAGGGTAATGCCTGTTTCTTCAGCAGGGGCAGGTTCAGAACCCGGACTTTCTGTAGCTTCTGGCAATCGTGCTAATGCAATCCGTTGTGCTGCGCCCTCGTGAATATCAAGTGCGCCGAAAAGAAGCGAAAGCGGTGACCAACGAACTGAAGCTCTGTGAACTTCAAGCCATGTGCCCTTCGCATCGGAAAGATAGACCCCATCGGCAAACAGATTGCCGGAAGCGGTCAGGCGAGGTTGATCAATCCTCACATCTGGCAAAAAAGAGCTCAAAGTTGATCCGAGGAACTGGCGACCTGCCTGAAAACTAGTTGTCACCACAAGTCCCGCATAAACCACAAGTACCAGCACGAGAAGAAGGGCTAGTATTTTGCCAAGGGTCATTGTGATACGTCGGACCAGTTGCATTCGCTCTTTGATCTTTCTCTTTTTGTCGCATGCCTTCTGTAGGCGGAGCTGATTAGAAGGACTGACTTAAACCAATATAGACTGCAAACGGCGGATCATTGCGCTGAGGTTCAAGTGGGACACCAACATCAAGCCGCAAAGGGCCAACAGGTGTGAAATAGCGCACCCCTCCGCCGACACCTACGCTGAAGGGCTCATCGAAGTTTGGAAACTGGGTCAAATATGCAGCGCCTGCATCTACAAATCCGACGAGACCAATGTTTTCGGTAATTCTTGTTCTGACTTCACCATTAAACAACATGAAACTGCGCCCACCCGTAACTTCGTCATCCAGGCGCGGCCCCACGTTTTTATAAGCATACCCTCGGATTGATCCACCACCTCCAAGGAAGAACCTCCGTGCAGCGGGGACATCCTGAACCGACGGGGCGATAATTGCACCAGCTGATACGCGGCCAGCTAAAACAACACGGTCCGTACCTAAAATCGGCAGGTAACTGGCAATTGAGCCTTGAGAATACAGGTTTTCGGTATCACCAAGCACGTCATAGGCTGGTTCAAAGAATAATTTGGCTTCAATACCATTGGTCGGGTTCAAAGCGTCATTGCGTGTGTCGTAAGTCAGGTCTGCAGGAATTCCCAGTAGAAAGTAATCATTCTGGCCGAAAACGTCCCGTTCATTGGCAAAATAGACTTCTGCACCAATTCGGCCGCTCAAAGCCTCTGTAAAATCACGGGATAGATAAGCATCGTATGTAAATGACGTGCTGCGATAGTTATCTGGGTTTTCCTGAACGGCAGCAACGCTGGTTGAAAAAGCGGTCAACGGTCCAATCGCACCGGGTTTTTCAAAGGTGACGCGGGCGGCATACTCAATCTGCTCGTTATTTACGGCAAGAAGCTGGCCGACTGCGCCGGTTACTGAAAGTCGCTCCGCTTTTCCAAACAGATTGCGGTGTCGCCAGTATCCATCAAAACCAACGCCTTCATTACTGGAGTAATTGGCACCAATTCCAAAAACTTTCCGTGGGCGTTCTGCCACAACAATCGTCAGAGGCAGTTCACCGTTCGCATCAAGCTGGTCATCAGGTTCAAAGCGAATGCTGGAAAAGACTTCCAGATCCCTCAGTCTGCTTTGTGCGTGAGAGATAACTTTGGCATCCCACTGCGCACCGCGAGGAAGGTTTGCGTAACTGCGAACAAACTCAGGATC
Source organism: Pseudovibrio sp. WM33 (assembly GCF_001623165.1). Classification (NCBI taxonomy): domain Bacteria; kingdom Pseudomonadati; phylum Pseudomonadota; class Alphaproteobacteria; order Hyphomicrobiales; family Stappiaceae; genus Pseudovibrio; species Pseudovibrio sp. WM33. The sequence goes on along the minus strand of NZ_LMCK01000010.1, from coordinate 49,649 downwards.
CATTTTGACTGTGCCGGATACAGAAACCGGACCAAACCGCGCATATGGTCCACTGACAACATCCAGTTTAACTTTGAGCGTCTGACTGGCGTGATTGGCCAGTAACTGCCGGTTCCCCACTTTCGCAAATGGATATCCTTCATCCTTAAGGAACTTAACGGCCTGCTTCTCTGCTTCCAGCACCTTAGCTGAAAGTGCTGGCATTCCTTCTACAAGGCCGAGTGACTGCGCGTTGGGCAGGTCAAGTCCATTCTCTGTTGCCGAGCCTTTATAATTTACATCTGCGTTGCCAAAGTGAAACTGAATACCTCTGTTAATCTCCACGAGAATAGGAATAGGGCGCTCTGTAATTTTCTCAGGATGAAGGATGGCTTGATTAAGTGGTGATCCTGCTACGGTGATTTGAACCAGAGCACCATAGTATCCATCTTCATAAAGCTTACCGATCAGGCGTTCAAAGTCCTGAGTTGCGCGGGCGAGAACGCCACTGGCGCCAGACGGGAGCTTCTTGACGTCCTGAACCAGAAGACTGACGGACTGCAGCTCTTCCTCAAGTTCACTCGGCTGGTCTTCATGTTCCCCAATAACACGGAACTCAACGGTGTAAGGTGTCGGGTCTGGCACACCAGCTAAGCTATCTTCATCACTCTCGGCTTTTTCACCCCAGAGATGGTATCCGAAAAGTTCAAAGGCATAGGCTTGCGAAAAGGTGCTGAATGAAAGGCACAAGCAAACAAGCAAAGCAACAGCGCGAGGAATTTTGACGTTCCATGGCCAACCAGAGGCTATACGCTCTCGTCTGTTTTTATGCTTGTAAAGCAACTAGGATAGGCTCCAACAATCTTCCAAAATGCAGATTGTTCTCAGCTCATAAAGCTCTTGGGATTAGCCCTGAGAGAATCTGCTCACGCGATAATTAAAATTCGCATGATTGGTGTGTTGAAAGCAAACCGCAATTGTCACCTCTTTGGTAACAGCACTTAAAAATTGGGCATGGATTGTGGGAGGCGAGAAAAGTCCCGGCAAAACGCATAATTCGCCGGGACCTTATTGTTTAGATTTCTTCGTCAGGACGTCCAATACAGGTGTAAGAGAAGCCGTGTTTTGCAACTTCGTCTTTGCCGTAGATGTTTCTGAGATCCACGAGCACTGGAGTCGCCATCTCATTTTTAAGGCGGCTGAAGTCGAGAACGCGGAACGCATCCCACTCGGTCACAATAACCAGAGCATGTGCACCCTTTGCAATCTCGTAGGCATTACTTCCGAATGTAACATCCTCTAAAAGCTCTACAGCTGAATCCATACCTTCAGGATCATAGGCGTGAATGTCAGCACCTTTGTCTTGAAGCGCCTGAATAATGGAAAGGGCAGGGCTGTCGCGCATATCGTCTGTGTTTGGCTTAAAGGTCAGGCCAAGCACTGCGATTTTCTTGCCGCGAACATCCCCACCAATAGCCGCTGCTACTTTCTTGGACATAGAACGTTTGCGCTGATCGTTGATTGAACATGTGGTCTCAATTAGGCGAACAGGGCTGGAGTGGTCCTGCGCAGTCTTAACAAGCGCAAGTGTATCTTTCGGGAAGCAGGAACCGCCATAACCGGGACCAGCATTCAGGAACTTGCCACCAATGCGGTTATCAAGACCGATGCCTCGGGCAACATCCTGAACGTCTGCTCCAACTGCTTCACTTAGATCAGCAAGTTCGTTGATGAACGTGATCTTCATGGCAAGGAAGGCATTGCCGGCATACTTGATCAGCTCAGAGGTGCGACGGCTCGTGAACAGGATTGGAGAATGGTTGAGATACAAAGGACGGTAGACTTCAGTCATGACCGACTTCGCGCGCTCATGAGAAAGGCCGACAACAATACGGTCAGGACGTTTGAAGTCATTAATCGCGGCACCTTCGCGCAGGAACTCTGGGTTCGAAACAACTTCAAAATCCGCATTTGGATTTGCTTCGCGAATAATGCGCTCGACTTCATCTCCCGTACCAACCGGAACAGTCGATTTTGTGACAACGACTGTAAAGCCATTAAGGGATGTTGCGATCTCTTCAGCCGCTGCATACACATAGCTAAGGTCGGCGTGCCCGTCTCCGCGGCGAGAAGGGGTGCCGACTGCGATGAAGATGACGTCGGCTTTACGAACCGCGTCAGGTAGCTCAGTTGTAAAGCTCAAACGGCCAGCTTTCACATTGCTGGCAACCAACTCTTCCAGGCCCGGCTCGTAAATTGGGATCTGTCCGTTCTTCAGCTTTTCAATCTTGTCTTCCGCTTTATCAACGCAGATGACTTCATGACCAAAATCAGCAAAACACGTGCCTGAAACCAACCCGACGTAGCCGCTACCTATTACTGTAATTAACATTGTGTCTCCTGCACGAGCCGATCATTTCTGGATGTGCAAATAGGTTTGTTTAAGTTGAAACGCAATAGTACATAACCTGAGATGAAACACATCCCACAGTTAGGTATATCCCCCTGATAACGTGGTATCCTTGCCTGAAGAAAGACACGTATTGTGGTAAAATTGTAGTCGAATTGTGACGAGTATTAGAGAGTATAGCTCTGTTATTTATCTAAAGTTCTAGGAGAATACATTTCTTTTCTAAGTAGGAAAATGCTGCCTACTAAGAATTGGATGGTTAATGTGCTGATTTAGATAAAATTACATGAGATATACAATTGTAAGAATAAGTAGAAGTACGCCCGTTTTTCTCCGGCTGTAATGCTTCTTTTTGATTCTACTCCTTGCGCCAATAGTAGCTAACTTAAAATTGCTAATAGTTTATCCCAAGGATTTTTCCCGTATGACGCGAACTCAAATATGGAGAGGATGTGGCAAAAATATGCCTTTGAATTTTTGAACTACAAAAAATAAGGGTATGAAAAATAAAGATTGAAATTCGAAAGATTTCGAAAAATGGCAGAAACTAGCACCTATGCTTTTTATTAGATTAAAATTGTAAGTAAAATTTATTCTTATTTTCTATTATAATTACTATAGTTTCTGGTGAGGTTTTACTTGGTGTCGAAGGTAAAAATTCTTCAAGAGAAATTGACAGAACGTGTTTCACTGATTTACCAGCGATATATTCATTTGGGAATGAATGGGTTGGGGTTATGTATTTAATTGTTGATGAACAACAGCTTGTAACCGATGGGTATGCATCTGGATTTGAGCGAGAAGGTATTTCGACAAGTGGCTTTAGTCCGGACGACTTTCGGGATTGGTTAAATACTGCACCTGATACTGAGTTCGAGGCCGTCGAAGCTATTTTGATTGGCGAGATAGGGGAGCATGAAAAGTTCCCGCAAATTATCCGCCGTAGATGTTCTCAAAAACCGGTATTGGTTCTGAATAGCAGTCCGGTTTTAGAGCAGACACTGAAGTTGTTTGCTGCTGGTGTAGATGACGTTGTCCGCAAGCCGGTGCATCCGCAAGAGATACTTGCGCGTGTTAACGCAATCAAACGCCGGACAACGAACCAAAGCATCAATGTCGAGCTGGGTGACCTTACGGTATACTTTGATGGACGGGATCCTGAAATCAAAGGGAACACACTGGCATTACCACGCCGAGAACGTCGTATCCTTGAGTATCTTGCTCAGAACAACGGGCGTCGCTTGACGAAAACTCAGATTTATAACTTTGTCTATGGCATCTTTGAAAGTGAAGTAGACGAAAATGTAATCGAAAGTCACATCAGTAAGCTAAGAAAGAAACTACGTACACAGATGGGGTATGATCCCATCGATTCAAAGCGTTATCTTGGCTATATAATTAATTCTCTATAACAACAAAAAAGGCTGCTCGAGCAGCCTTTTTTGTTGTTTAGGTCTCGTATCTTTCGTGTTTTACAGAAGCTGAGCCAGCTCAGTAAATGCGTCCTGGCTTGAGGGTGCATCCAAGCCCTGTACAAGCGCATTGTAGACCTTTGGGGCAACCTCAATGGCTTGGTCGAGTAAGGGATCCACTCCCTCTTTATATCCGCCCATCATGCGTAGATCTTTGGTATCTTCAAACTTCGCAATCATTGCCTTCAATTTCAGGATGAGCTCACGTTCCTGAGGGGACCAGCAGCTCTGTGCAAGTCGCGAGATGGAGCCGAGGACGTTGACGGCAGGATATCGGCCTTCCTCAGCAATATGCCTATCCAGAACGACATGCCCATCCAGTAGGCCTCTGATGTTGTCTGCGACAGGGTCATTATGGTCATCACCATCAACCAGCACGGAAAAGATCGCGGTCATCATGCCGCTTCCTTCAATGCCAGGGCCTGCACGTTCTAGCAGGAGAGGGAGTTCCGAGAATACGCTTGGTGGATAGCCGCGAGAGAGAGCGGGCTCTCCAGCTGCCAATGCAACGTCACGTAGAGCATGTGCGTAGCGAGTGACGCTATCAACGATCAATAATACAGATTGTCCTTGATCTCTGAAGTGTTCGGCAACTGTCATCGCTGTTTTAGGAGCCAGCCGCCGCATCATGGGGCTTTCATCACCTGTAGCGACCACGACCACTGATTTGGAGAGTTGATCACCAAGTGTTTCTTCGACGAACTCACGAACTTCACGGCCACGTTCGCCGATAAGTCCGATAACGACAGTGTCGAAAGAGTTACTTCGTGCGATCATGGAGAGCAGCGTTGATTTACCTACGCCAGAACCGGCAAAAATACCCAGGCGCTGACCATGGCAAATCGGTGTAAAGAGGTCGAGCACCCGTACCCCAGTTATGGCAGCATCTTTAACTCGCGCACGGTGAACTGGCGGAGGCGGGAGGGTATTAAACGAAGCAAGAGATGGTCCTTCAGTCATCGGACCAAGGCCATCGATCGGCTGTCCAAACGCATTGATAATGCGCCCACGCCAGTTGTTGTCCGGATAAAAGCTAAGTTCGCCGCAACGCTTCACTTTGATCCCAAGACCAAGGTCAGATCTGGATGCATAGGGCTTCACAAGTACACTATCAGGCTCAATTCGGATGACTTCTCCAAATTCTTCACCGTTGTTACTCATATAGGAGACTTGGTCCCCTAGGTTAACGCCACCTGAAAGTCCCTTAACTCTAAGATGGTTAGGGGTGACCTCACAGAGGGTCCCACTTATCTCAATATTCCATGAGCTTGATGGAATTTGAGCGGTAAGTTCCTGAATGCGCGCAAGGGCGGTCATAAACAGCCTTTTGAAGTGTTAGCTTTGTGCAATGGTATTGCGATGCCGCTCTTGTAGCTGCTTGAGCAAATCCTCCGGCAGCAAGTTCCGTGCATCCTGCGATAGTTTATCAACTGTTGGAAGTGTTGATGCATCCAAATCAGAAGAAGTTTTTTCCTCGTTCTCCGAGCTACCAGCCAAAGCTTGAATTAGCTTGTTCTCATTTCCCATAGAAATGGCTTCGGCAGAAGCGATATTGCCAAAAAGTGGTGGGATTTCTTTGGACTGGACAGGCAGGATTGGCGTTCCTCTTTGCAATGAGGATACCATATCTGAAGCGGGTGCAGGTACACGTGGACTTGTCTTTATTTTTTTCTCAATGGTGCTGAGAGGCGTTGCCTTGTCTGTGGCCGCGTTCTCCGCGTCTAGCACACCAGAAATCTTCATTTCTACAAGGTTTCCAGCGACGAGGCCCGCCATTCCCAGAGGGCCAGCAATCATCCCATACAGCGAGCTGCCTGCAACGCGAGAGCGAACAGAAGCTTCATCACCAGTAATCTCTCGATAAAGAGTATTTACACCGGGTATGTGCTGCAATGGATTGATGATATCAAGCAACTCACCCAAACTAAATGGCTTGGGTGATGAGGTCTTAGCATTGCTGGAAGTGTTTCCGGCACGAGTATCTTCCGAAGTGCCAGAAATTGCTTGAACCGGATTAACAGCCATCAGCTCTCTCCAAGTTTTCGTATTGTCTGCTGCCGAATACTTTCCACACTCTGCATCATCGAGTTTGTACTTTCAAAAGCACGAGTGATGGTGATGAGCTTGGTGATCTCAGAGATTGGATTAATGTTCGAGCCTTCGACGAAGCCCTGGGCGAATCCATTCTCTGTAAAATCCTGAATTGGTTCTGCTAGCGCGTCAGGTATGACAGCAGAATTTCCTGCGCGGCTCAACTTGGCATCCTGAGGGATGGAGAAAAGACCGAGTACGCCAACCTGACGGCCTTCCTGATAGATAGAGCCATCCTTAGCAATCTCTGGAGCTCCGCCGAGTGGGTCCAAGATAATTGGTGCATTTCCGCTATCAAGAATTGGATTGCCTTCGATGCTCCTGAGGATGCCGTCAACACCAATCTGAAAGCGGCCATCTCGAGTATAAGCAACACCATTGCCGGTTTGAATACCTAGCCATCCGTTGCCATCAATCGCAACATCAAGAGAGTTTCCAGTTTGCTTGATCGCACCAGCTTGCGTTGAGATATAGTTCTCTCCAATAGACGCGAAGGAGACAGGGTCTTTGCCAGGGCTCTTAACGAGACTATCGAATTTGACTTCTGTGGACCGATAGCCGGCAGTTTCCATGTTGGCTACATTTCGCGCAACTGTCTCAAGTCGGCGCTCAAGGGCCATCTGCCCGGAGAGGGAGACATAAAGAGAAGGGACAACCATTATTATTAGCCTCCAAATTTAATTGAGTTAACTTGCTCAAGCGTATCTGGATTTATTCCGAAACTTGATGGGGCAAATAACTGGATAGTAGGAGATGTATTCAATCCATTAATTGCATCGTAGAGGTGAATGAACTTCTCCATAAATTTTGCAAGTTTTTCTGGTTCTTTGAAGTCTTCGACTTTTAGTTTTTTGTTTATATAAGCAGCTTGCCTGTCGACATCGGTTCCAACCATTGAATCTGGAATGCCTGCAACCGTTTTTACAACTTCATATAAAGCGCGATCTGCCAGTAAGTCGTACGCACTATTAATCTCTGGGGCTTTACGTTCAAAATAGAGAGCTAAGCGAACGCCATTGTTCTCAATGCCTTCGGTTGCTTCTAACGTTTGCTGCACATATTTCTCTGTAATTTCGGTCTGTGCTTTATCAAACGCGGTTGCAGCTTCTCCAAAAGCCGCAAAATCAAAAGTTTCTGCAAATTCTTTGAACCTGGTATCAACTAATTGATTTGAAAAAGAGCTTGGGTCGGAGACGCCTTCCTTGAGTGCTTTTCTCATCATGCCTTTAGCATAAGTCATGTCCTCAAGGCCCATCGCCTTCATGGCGTAATTATAGATCCGGTCATCCTCCAGAAAGTCTTCTATTGACTTGATGTTACGGATGTTCTCTTCGTAATACTCAGTTTCACGCTTGGTCATCGGATCATTGGCTGTGCGTTCTAATGTTTGATCCATGCTCCGTGTCAACATGGTATACCGCAATACTGTGTCGATCATAATAACCCTACCTAAACTCAAATGCTTCAAGAGAATGCTCTTTAGGGCTTGTCTGAAGCTGTACGGGTGTTTGTTAGGATTTTAGCGTCTTTAACACCAGCTTCGGACAAGTAAGTCTCGCTACCACAAAATAAGAAAAGTGCTTGTCCGGTAAGTGTGTGGAGCGCAAATTGAATATTCTAGTTGGCCTCGTGATCGTTATTGGATCCATAATTGGTGGTTATGTTGCAATGGGTGGCTATATGAAGGTGCTATGGCAACCTTTTGAGCTGCTGATTGTTGGGGGAGCTGCCTTCGGTACCTTCGTGGTAGCGAATACGTTTAAGACGATTAAGGATACCGGGCGCGGTATTCATGAAGCTTTGTTGAATGCAAAGCCAAAAAAGCGTGACCATCTGGATACGCTAAGTGTGCTCTACGGTCTTATGAGAACCCTTCGTGCAAAGGGGCGTAATGATGTTGAGCAGATCATTGATAATCCTGATGATTCTGAGTTGTTTCAGCGTTTTCCGCGGGTTCTCGCGAACATATCTCTTACGAGCTTTATCTGCGATTATTTTCGTCTCATTATCATTGGTAATGTTCGTCCTCACGAAATTGAAGCCTTGATGGATGAGGAATTGCATACTCTCGGTCGTGAAGAGATGAAGCCGTATCAGGCGCTTAGTATTGTAGCGGAGACTTTGCCTGCTCTCGGTATTGTGGCTGCTGTGCTTGGTATCGTGAAAGCGATGGGGGCCATTGATCAGGAGCCGGAGATTCTTGGTAGTCTGATTGGTGCTGCGCTCGTCGGTACATTCCTCGGTATCTTTTTATCCTACGGTATTGTCGGTCCGATTGCGGTCAAGATTAAGTCCATCCGTGAACAGCGTTATCGCCTCTATATTGAGGTGAAGCAGACATTGCTCGCGTTCATGAATGGTGCAGCGCCTCAGATCGCATTGGAGCACGGCCGTAAAACCATCGGTGCAGATGATCGTCCTACAATTGATGAGGTTGAGGCGGAAACTATGAATGCTGGTCCGGTGGTGTCTGTAGCTGGAGGTGAAGCCTGATGGAGCCTCAAGAGCTGGAAATGAATGATGAGGTGATCAGCGCTCAGAACGCGAAGGTGGATTTGCCTTCTCGTTTGTTGGATGCGGCTGGTCTGGGTGTTGATCGTCTTCCGATGCTTCATGTGGTCTTTGATCGCATGGCGCGCCAGTACATCGATACACTTCGGCAGATGGCGGCAACTGCACCTTATTTGGCGGTTCAATCGGTTTCTAATGAGCGTATCGGTGATGCTCTTGAGCAATATGAGGATCGTGCAGTTGTTGCTGTCCTTCATGCGCAAGAGTGGGATGCACGCATTTTGCTCGGGTTTGATCGAACCTTCATCTTCTCTATGGTTGAAGTTCTGCTCGGCGGGGATGGTGAAGAAGAGGCGTTTCTTGAAGATCGTGCTTTGACCAATGTCGAGCAGCGGCTTGCCTATAGAATGTTCCAGGAAGCGGCTACGGCACTCGAAACGGCGTTCGAGGCGATTGCTGATACTTCGTTGAAAGTAGAGCGTCTCGAAAACCGTATGGAATTTGCGCAAACGGGCCGGAAGAGTAATCCGTGTGTGCTTGCTAAAATGACTGCTGAAATCATCGGCCGTGAAGGTGAGATCTTCATCATTATTCCTCAGTCGGTTCTGAACCCGCTGCGTGAAAACTTGACGCAGGTGTTGTCTGGTGAGGTTGCTGGTCGCGATACGCGTTGGACTAAACAGTTCCAACAGGAAGTTCAGCGTACTGAAGTAAAGCTTACTGCAATTCTTGAAGAGCAGCGCATGACCCTAGAAGAGATTGCGCAATTCGAGGTTGGTCTTGTTCTTGAATTGAATGCTACTCCAAAAACTGCCGTTCAGCTCGAATGTAACAGCCAGCCATTGTTTAACTGTCGCCTGGGTCAGGTTGCAGGGTCTTACACAGTACGCGTTGAAGAGTTGATCGAGCAGGAAGGGGAACTTCTCGATGATATCTTATCTAATTGACGGATTTTTACTCTTTGCTCTTTTGGTTACGACATGGCGCGTTGTGATCATGTACCGGCAGCTAAAGCGGCTCTCCGGCTATCATGAAGAGTATCAAAGGATTTTTGACCAGACCTCGGAAGCGATGGACAACATTGGTTTGTCTTTGCAGGAAATCCGGGTTCGCGGTGAGGAGATCCTAAGTAATCTTGGTCAGCGGATTGATGAGGCTCGCGAGGCTACCGTTGATATCTCTGGTGTGATCCTGCAGGCGCAAACAGAAATGAAAGCGCTTCAGGAGCATATCGAGTGGTTAAGCAAGAAAAGTGATGAAGTTGGCATCAGTATGAATGATGCACCGCCAAGGCCAGGTGGAGATCGCGGACGACGTTCCATTCGCACTGCAAAGCCTGCTGCAACAAAGGCAAAGCAAAAGCCCGTTACGAGTGCAGCGTCCAATACTGCCGCGTTGTTGCTGGCCGGTGGAATGGGCAAGCCTGCGCCGGCAAGCAACCAAGAAAATACCGCAGTATCTGCAATAGATAACCAGAATGTCAGAGTCAGAAAAGTTTCTTTCGGCCAGAGCGCCACATTCAGATCTGTAAATGTAAAGGACGACGAAAGTCCTGAGAAGGAGAATGATCCGCAATGAGCAGCTCAAATGAAATGAGTGATGAAGCCCTCGCGTTGCAATGGGAAGCTGCTGCTTCTGAAGCCGAGATGGATATGGATATGGGTGCGCCTTCTGCAGCAGCCCAGCCAGCTGCTTCCGCGCCTGAAAAGGGTATGAGCGACGAGAACGTCGACCGTAATCTGGATGCAGTTCTAGGTATTCCGGTTGATATGCAGGTTGTTCTTGGATCTGCGACCATGCCTGTGGCCAGTTTGCTTAAGCTTGGTCGTGGCGCGGTTATACCTCTGGATCACCGCGTTGGTGAGCCTGTCGACATCGTCGTAAATGGCCGCACTGTAGCGCGTGGCGAAATCGTGGTTGTTGAAGATGATAACTCGCGGTTTGGTGTGTCTCTGACTGAAATTGTAGGCGCAAAAGGCAGCTACAACTAGCCGCACAAGAGCTGTGCTTGATTTTATATGTGTATCCGAGGCGCGTAGAGAATGAACAGTGTTGTTCCAGCTGAAATGGGAAGCGTCATTTCCAGAAAAAATGGCCATCAGAAAGCAGCAGCTTTGCTGTTGGCTATGGGGAGTGACAAGGCAACCCGTGTTCTGAAGCATTTCGACAATGATGAAATGCGGATGATCATCCGGGCAGCTGCAGATCTGGGCACAGTTCCTGCAAGTGAACTCGATGAGCTGATTGAAGAGTTCATCGAGCTTTTCTCAGGTGGTGTAAACCTGTTCGGTACAGCCGAAGGGGCTGAGAGTCTTCTGAAAGGTATTCTTCCGGAAGATCAGGTCGCCGAAATTATGTCGGACGTGATGGGCTATTCCAAGCGTTCGATCTGGGACAAGGTTTCACAAATCTCGGAGCATGTTCTTTCTACATATTTACAGAAAGAACATCCGCAAACTGCAGCAGTGATCTTGTCAAAGATCTCCGCAAGTGGTGCTGCGCGTGTGATTTCCCAGATACCGCGTAGAAAACGTAATCAGATCGTCCGTCGTATGTTGACGCTCAAGCCTATCGTCGAGGACGTTATGGAGGAAGTGCAGAAGACACTGCACGAAGACTTCATGGTGAACTTTGCAAGAACAGTGGGTACAGATTCCCACGTTCGTATGGCAGATATTCTCAACAAAATGGAACGTGATGATCTTGAAGATACGCTGGGGAATCTGCGCGAAGCTCTGCCAAAATCTGCAGAACAGCTCGATGCCTTGCTCTTCACCTTCGATGATATCCAGAACCTAGATCTGCGCACCAGAACGGCAATCTTTGATGATGTTACCAGTGAAGTTATCACTGCAGCTCTTAAAGGAACGAATCCGGAGTTCCGTCAGGCAATCCTTGCAAGTATGGCGTCGCGTGCCCGTAGGATCGTTGAGAATGATCTGGCTTCTGGAGAGCCGATGACACAGCGTGAAGTGATGGATGCGCGTCGGGCGATCACTGACCTTGCCCTTGAAAAGGCAAATTCGGGTGAGATCGACCTTGAGATCGGACGTGGCGGGGAAGAAGTCTACGTCTAGAGCTGAGACATGACTTTATTAGTCTGTCAAAACATCTTGAGAAGCGGCAGGTTTCATGTCTGAAGACCAGGATCCCGACAGTAAAACCCAGGAACCCACGGAGAAGAAGGTTCGTGATGCCTTGGAGAAAGGGAATATCCCAGTCTCCAAGGAAGCGTCTGTGCTCGCCTCAATGCTTGCGCTTCTTCTTGTGCTTTCCTTTATCGCTGTCGATAAGGCGCAGGGTCTGGTGTATTTCCTTAAGTGGTTTTTGGATAATCCGGGTGAAATCCAGTTTGTCAGTGCTGCGGAGCCTTTGCAGTTAATGTCTGCTGTGGCTTTCCAGCTTGTCTGGTTCCTTGGTCCGATCGTTTCTATCTTGGTTTTCTTTGGCTTGGCTTCCTCTTTTATGCAGAATACGCCACGTTTGGTGTTGGACCGAATTGAGCCGAAGCTCAGCAAGATTTCCTTGAAAAAGGGGCTGGGTAGACTTTTTAGTGTCAATGGCGCTATGGAATTTGTGAAGTCTCTCTTCAAGCTAGTGACTGTGATCGTCGTCGCTGCGCTTGTATTGAAATCGCAGCAAGCGGTTGCGTTGACAGCGATGTACAGCGACCCAAGTCAAGTGCCTCAGCTTATTTTGTCTGTTGCAATGACTTTGCTTTCCGGTATCTGCGTTGCAACCATCTTCCTTGTTGGTTTCGATTTGGTCTTGGCGCGTTTCCAGTGGCGCAAGAATTTGCGCATGTCTCACCAGGAACTAAAGGACGAATTTAAGCAGGCAGAGGGCGATCCGCTTATCAAGGCGCGTTTACGCTCTCTTGCTCGTGATAGGGCTCGCAAGCGCATGATGTCATCTGTTCAGGATGCGACTGTTGTTGTTGCGAACCCCACACACTTTGCTGTTGCGCTGTATTATGAGCGTGAGGGCGAACAAGCGCCGCGTGTTGTTGCAAAAGGGCAGGACCTGATTGCACTGAAAATCAAAGAACTGGCCTATATTCATGATGTTCCAGTTGTAGAAGATCGACAACTCGCGCGTTCACTTTATGCCGCCGTAGAGATAGATCAGAGTATTCCAGAGGAATATTATCGAGCGGTAGCCGAAATTATTTCATATGTTTATTTAAAGCGCTAAAGACTTTGTCGAAGCGCGTTTCTGCCTTAAGAGGGTATTTTGTCTACAAAGACCGTATTGAAGAAAGCCGACTTGCCTGCAAAATCTGAAGATGTTTTGCGCGAGGCATTGATTGCAAACGCTATGAAGCCCATCGCAGCCGAGTTACGGTTATGTGATCTGTCTTCTTTAGCTCGCCATATTCTCTCAAATGAAGCTGCTAATCTCACAGATTTGCTGGAATCTTCGTCGGAGCTTTATTTTAAGCCTGACACACTCACCTATGCTGGGACGTCGTCAATCGATTTGAACTGGAACGGCGATGTAATAGTTTGCTTGCATATGAAGTTTGTAAATGACGGCGTGAGTGTCATGTTTCATTTGTTTTTGCTTGCATTAAACTCGGCCGTTGATGTCAAGTTCATTGCATTTGAGCAGCCTTCTGAAGATCCGCAGGAAAATACAAAAAGGCTGGAAACAGCGCTTGCGGACGCATCTGTTATTTCTTAAGAAATATATTAATTGTATATTTACCTAAAATTTTAAGATAAAAAGATATACTTGACTAACCAAGTATATCTTTTTTGCTTTTTCCGGAAATATTGATTCCGCCAGCTACGGACAAGATTGCACTGCTATCCACTTTTAGCAGTTTTTGTAGCGGAGTGGATTTTTTGGAGCCCGTATATCTTTTTAGTTTGGTTTCGCGGCAAAATTCTTGGTTGTCAGTGCGACAGTCGACAATTTCCGAAAATATCGCGAACGTTGATACTCCTGGTTTTGCAAGTAAGGATGTCGAGCCTTTTAAGGACATTCTGGATAAAACCAGCATTCAGATGGCTGCTACTCAGTCGGGTCATATCAGTGAAGATGGAACCAATGCCCGTCGTGTGCGGGTGAAGGGTGGCGAGGCGTGGCAAGTTACCGTCTCAGATAACTCCGTTTCCCTAGAGCAAGAGTTGATCAAGTCAGGTGAGGTTACTCGTCAGCACTCGCTTAATACTCAGCTTGTTGGGTCCTTCTATGGTTTGATGAAGAGCAGCTTAGGAAGATAAATATTATGATTGATCCACTTGTCGCTTCATTAAAAATTTCCTCCTCGGGTTTGAGAGTTCAGTCACAGCGTATGCGCGTTGTTTCGGAAAACCTGGCCAACGTTCAGTCGACTGGCGATACCCCCGGAGCGAATCCTTATCAGCGCAAGACGATTACCTTCAAGAGTGAGGTTGATCGCGCGCTTGGTGCCAATCTCGTTGAGGTTAAGAATATCGGTACGGATAAAGGTGATTACCGTATTGAATTTGATCCGTCGCATCCAGCGGCAGATGAGAATGGCAACGTAAAATATCCAAACGTAAACACTCTGATTGAGTTGGCGGACATGCGAGAAGCCTCGCGTTCTTATGAAGCTGGTCTGCAGATGATGGTCAAATCCAGAGAAATGATTACCCGTACAATCGATTTGTTGAGGAGTAGGTGATGGCGGATCTTTCGGCGTTGAGTTCAGTGTCGCGTGTTTCAACGTTTACCAGTGGGGTAAACGATGTTTCGTCTACTGCTCGTACTCGTCAGTACTTGGTAGGCGGGGCGCAGAATACGCAGGCGGCCCAAGAGGTTCAGGGCAGCTTTGCTGACACTATGGCTGATGTGGTTCGTGAAACTGCAGGCGATTTGAAAACGGCTGAAGCGACATCTGTTGCGGCGGTGCGTGGCGAGGTTTCGGCTCAAAAAGTGGTCGAGGCTGTGATGAAGGCAGAGCTTTCCTTGAGGAGCGCAGTAGCTGTGCGTGACAAGGTTGTTGAGGCCTATCAAGAATTCTCTCGTATGAGTATTTAATTGTTTGAGAAAAGGTTTTTCCTATGAAGGCTCTTGCTATTGCTGCGACGGGTATGTCCGCTCAGCAGAAAAATCTCGAAGTTATTTCAAATAACATCGCGAACATGAATACGACTGCCTTTAAGGCGTCTCGTGCTGAATTCTCCGATCTGCTTTATCAAACTGATCGTGCAGCTGGTGTGTCCAATCGTGGTGGTGCTGCGCCTGTTCCTGAAGGAATTCAGCAAGGCCTTGGAGTGAAAACTGCAGCGGTTCGTAAGTTGCATTCTCAAGGTGCGCTACAGCAAACCAATAACGCATTTGATCTGGCGATCGATGGTCAGGGTTGGTTTGAAATTATCGGCCCTGAAGGTGAGGCGCTCTTTACGCGGTCCGGTGCATTCAATGTGAATGGTGAGGGGGCTCTTGTAACTCTTGATGGTTATGAGGTTCAACCTGGCATCACTGTTCCGCTTGAGGCTGTTAAAGTTACTGTCAATGAAAGTGGTGAAGTGTTTGCTACTTATGCTGACGGAAATCCGGCTACGAGCATTGGTCAGCTGAACCTGACTAACTTTGTGAACGATGCTGGCCTAAAGGCGATTGGTGGCAACCTGTTCCGCGAAACAATAGCTTCTGGTGCACCTAATACAGGTATTGCCGGTGAAGGTGCGCTTGGTGTTATTCGTCAAGGGTATCTTGAAGGCGCTAACGTCGATCCTGTTAAAGAGATCACAAGCTTGATCAGCGCGCAGCGTGGGTACGAGATGAATTCCAAAGTGATTCAGGCAGCAGATGATATGGCTGGAACTGTGTCCAAGGGCATTCGCTAAGGGCGCGGTGATGAGTGCTTCCAAGCGCCTATATAGCCTGGCATTGCTAGCGTGCTGCATGCCGTTGTTTTTGACAGTGGCATCAGCAGCAGGCCGGCGCGAAGTTGTAAAACTTCCAGTGCCGGCCATGATGATTTATCCGGGTGATAAGATCGAAGAAGGTATGCTTCGCGAGCACGGGTTCTTCAAGAAATCGGTTGCGCAGCTTTCGATTGTAGGTCGAATGCAAGATGTGGTTGGGCTGGAAGCGCGCCGTACCCTTTTTCCAGGAAAGCCAATTCCCAAAAACGCGGTTCAAGATCCTGTTGTAGTGCGACGCGGTTCCTCTGTTCTGTTGGTTTTTAAAGAAGAAGGCTTGGAAATCCGCGCCATTGTTGAGGCGCAGGAATCTGGGGCGATTGGTGCAAATATCAGGGCTAAGAACCCTGATACAGGTTTAAGTGTTTTAGGCAAAGTGCAAGAAAACGGATCTTTGCTGGCTGAAGGGGAATAACACCGTGCGTTCTGTAAGCCGTTCTCTGGGGGCAATTTATCTTGCTTTTCTTGCTTTGTTTTTATCGTTTGACAGTGCGTCTGCACTCGTCCGTATCAAGGATATAGCTGATCTGCGCGGAATGCGTTCTAATCAGCTTGTCGGCTATGGTATTGTGATTGGTCTGAATGGATCTGGCGATACCATGAGGAATTCTCCGTTCACTGAACAGTCTTTGCAATCCATGCTTGAGCGCATGGGGGTGAACGTTCGAGAGTCTAACTTAAGATCAAGGAATGTAGCGGCAGTTGTTGTGACTGCCGAGTTGCCTCCCTTTATTGGAAATGGTGCCCGTATTGATGTTTCTGTCGGATCGCTCGGCGATGCGGCATCGTTACAGGGCGGAACGCTTCTTGTGACGCCATTGATGGGGGCTGATGGTAATGTTTACGCGGTTGCTCAGGGCTCTGTTTCCGTTTCTGGTTTTGCAGCTGCAGGTGATGCTGCCAGTTTAACGCAGGGCGTTCCAACTGCCGGAAGTGTTTCAAATGGCGCGCTAATTGAGAAAACGCTGCCTGATTATTTTTCTTCTCTGCCGCAGCTGGTGCTGGAACTAAAAAATCCAGACTTTAAAACTGCTGTGCGTGTGACGGATGCAATCAATGCGTTTTCGCTGAATCGTTATGGTCTGAAGCTTGCGAGTGAGCTTGATTATAGATCAGTTCAGGTACAACGCCCTGCAGGTATCAGTTCAGTTCGTTTCATTTCTCAGATTGAAGGCCTGATGGTTCAGCCGGATACGCCAGCAAGAGTGGTCGTGGATGAGCGTACTGGAACCGTCGTTATCGGTCAGAATGTGCGGATTTCAACAGTTGCTGTGACGCACGGCAATCTGACGGTTCGCGTCTCTGAACGGCCTGAAGTCTCTCAGCCGTCACCGTTTGCACAGCAGGGTGAAACGGTAGTTGTGCCTCGCACAGATATTGATGTGGTGCAGGAAGATGGTCAGTTGCAGTTGATTGGTGGGACTGACTTGCAAACTCTGGTTAGGGGGCTGAACCGTATTGGTTTGAAGCCGAGCGGCATCATCGCAATCCTTCAGGCGATTAAGCAGGCAGGGGCTCTCCAGGCAACTCTGGTGGTCAAATAAGACCGCACGGCAATTGGATAAGCCACGGGCAAGCTTGTGGCTTCAATGTACCGCTAAACCTATTGGAACTGAGTTGTAATGCCTCTCCTAAAGCTCTCTAAGAAGAAGTTCTTTCCCCTTAAGTGTGCCGGGGTATCTCTCGGTTTGTGCATGACGCTTGTAAGCGCAAGTGCACAGACAAACGAAACCGAGACGGAAGAGCTGACTATAGCAATTGAGCAGGCCAAGAACTACTGCGAAGCGATTGCCGATCAGGCAAAAGATGCTCGGATTGCTTGGCAAATGCGTGCTCTGTTTGATGTTGAGCATCAGATGAAAGCTAAGATTACAGAGCTCGACGCCAAGATTGCTGAGTTGCGCATGTGGGTGAAACGTCGTGATGAAATCCTGCAGAGAGCGGAAGGGCATGTTGTTAATATCTATGCCAACATGCGCCCGGATGCAGCGGCGCTGCAGTTGACGTCTCTGGATGATGAAACAGCCGTTTCAATTCTTCTCCAGATGAAGGCGCGGAAAGCCAGCTCGGTGCTTGCTGAGTTGGCCTCAGAGCGCGCAGCGTATCTTACTGATCTGATGGCAGAACTTACAGCTCGAAAGGCCGCCAAGCAAAGTATGGGAGTTTCACAGTGAAGCGCACTTTGGTATGCATTCTCGCCGCAATTACGCTCACTGGCTGTAATGCAATGAAAAACGTTGGCAAGGAGCCGCATCTGACCCCGTTGGGGCAGGGACTTCAGCCAAATGTTGCAAACTTGCCGGCAACTCCAGCGAAAAGTGGCGGCCGTTCAAATCGCGCTTATCACGGGCTTTGGGCTGATGGTGAGCAGGATTTCTTCCGCGATCCCCGAGCAAAGCAAATTGGCGATGTTCTTACCGTTGCGATCAAAATCAACGATAAGGCTAAGTTAGACAACTCCAGTGAGAGATCGCGTGATTCCTCACGATCTACTGGATTGAGAGGTGCGTTCTCTTGGGCTGGTGTTGATTCAGGAGAAGCAGACGCAAGCATTTCCGGTACTGGTGAGACAAGCAGTAAAGGTGAGGGCGCGATTGATCGCAGTGAAGAGATCAAACTTTCCATTGCAGCAGTAGTGACCAAAGTGCTTGCCAACGGCAATCTGATCATTTCAGGGCAACAGGAAGTTCGTGTGAACTATGAGGTTCGCGTTCTGTCAGTTGCCGGCATCGTGCGTCCCGAAGACATCACAGGTCGAAATACCATTGAGTATGACAAGATCGCTGAAGCGCGTGTTTCTTACGGTGGCCGTGGCCGCGTGACGGAAATGCAGCAACCAAGCGTTGGTCAGCAAATCATTGATATCATTAGCCCGCTCTAAAGGAGGCTTCTATGGCTCTTAAACCACAGTTGCCAAAGCCACAGTTGCCAGCCTCCGAGAATTCTTGGATGGGCGTTGCAGTCGCTGCTATTGTGGTGACTGCCGTTGCAAGTGCAGGTGGAATGGGAATCGGCTCTACGCTGGTTGATCAGGTACACGGCAAGTATCTGGAAGAGCAAAAGGCCAACAGCGGCGCTTTGATCAATCCGGAATACACAGAAAGCAGTCAGATTGTCTCGTTGAAGCCAATCGTGACCAATCTGTTGTCATCATCTAAGAACTGGATTCGCATCGAAGCATCAGTCGTTTTGATGCAGCGCGGAATCGAAGAACAGGATCACTCCTTGCTGGTTAAGCAAGTAGAGCAGGATCTGCTGCTTTACGCCCGTACATTGGGGCCACGCCAGCTCGAAGGCACTCGTGGTTTGCTGCGCCTGCGTGATGATCTTAACGAGCGCGCAAAGATGCGCGGTGGCAAATTTGTCAAGGAACTCGTCCTTGAATCTGTGGTGATTCAGTAATGCGTTATTTTGCGTTTCTTACGGGTTTTTTGAGTTTATTTGCGTTGTTTTGGGTCGCACCAGCCTCCGCTCAGGATATCAACCTGAGTGATTTGCTTCCGGCAGGACAGGCATCTGCGAGTGGTCGGATTATCCAGTACGTCATGATCCTGACGGTGCTCTCATTGGCGCCGGGGATCCTGATCATGGTAACAAGCTTCACGCGCTTCGTTGTTGCTTTGTCATTCTTGCGGTCCGGTATCGGTCTGCAGACGACACCAGCAAACATTATCCTCATTTCCCTCGCATTGTTCATGACCTTCTACGTCATGGCACCAACGTTCGATACCGCGTGGAAAAATGGTCTTCAGCCGCTAATCAAAGAGCAGATCACTGAAGAAGTCGCCTACGAAGAAATGACGAAGCCGTTCCGACGATTCATGTTGGATAATGTGCGCGAAAAAGACCTGGTCCTCTTCGATGATCTTGCAGTGAGCGCGTTCAACTATGAAAAAGATGCACCCATCGAGGAACTCGACCTCCGCGTCCTCATTCCAGCCTTCATGATCTCAGAGTTACGACGCGGCTTTGAAATCGGCTTCCTCATCGCTTTGCCCTTTGTGGTCATCGATATGATTGTTGCTACAATCACAATGTCCATGGGCATGATGATGCTCCCCCCAACAGTCATCTCTCTCCCCTTCAAGGTGTTATTCTTCGTGTTGATTGATGGATGGTATCTGTTAACGGGCGGCCTGATAAGATCGTTTACCTAAACTTAACCACGAAAAGCCCCGTTTCGGGGCTTTTTTCTTGCACAAGCCAGCGAGTCAGTTTCGCGTAAGTTTTGTGAGTCATCTTTGCCTTCTGTTACAGGCTTTGAACTTCAAAGTGCATGATGCAACTCTGTAACTCCGGGGATTTGATCCGGAATGTCCCAATTCTTGTTATTAAGGGGCAAATAATATGTCTTCTCTTCTTACTAATACTTCCGCAATGGTGGCTCTGTCTAACCTTCGCAGCATCAACAATGATATGGCGACGACACAGAGCCGCATTTCTACCGGTATGCGCGTGAATGACGCTTCCGATAACGCTGCGTACTGGTCCATCGCCACTACCATGCGTTCAGATAATGCCGCCTTGGGCGCTGTTAAAGATGCGATTGGTCTTGGTAAAGCAACCGTAGATATTGCGTTTACCGCTGCTGATTCCTCCCAGGAAATCATGAAGCAGATGGTTGCGAAGTTGACAAGTGCAACTTCTCAGAGTCAGGATGGTCGTGCGAAAATTCAGCAGGACTTGAATGCGCTTCAGGATCAGCTGCGTACAAACGCAAACTCAGCGACGTTTAACGGTGATAACTGGCTGGCGATGGATAAGCAGGTTGATAACCTGAATCCTGAAATTACTGGTTCATTCACCCGTGATTCAGCTGGTAATGCGACACTAGAGAAAATCGGCGTTGATCTTTCAGCGGTTGTTTTGGTTGATACTGATGCGGACGCTGCCACTAACTCAGGTATTCTGACATCTGATGGTCTGGGTGCTGCTGGTACCGCTCCTACAGCTGGTACTCCTGCTACTGCTGGTCCTGATGGCATCTTGGGTAACGCCGATGATGTGGCTGCAGTTCCTGCCACAGTAGGTGTTGAGGGTGATGGTCTTATCGGTGCTGCTGAAGCAGATTTTTGGGCTAAGGGAAACTTTGGTGCAATCAACACCGATAATTTGCTTGGTACAGGTGCTGACGCAAAGACAACCTTGACAGTTCTGAACTTCGATATCTCTAAGCTCGAAGATACCGATAACGATAATGCATTGCTTGAAGGTCTGATCGATTTTATCGATGGCAAGTCCAAAGAAATGACTGATGCGGCAACCACGCTTGGTTCTGCTAAGATGCGTATCGATATGCAGCTTGAGTTCGTAAACACACTTACAGATGCTGTTGATCGTGGTATTGGTCAGTTGGTTGATGCGGACATGAATGCTGAATCCACTCGTCTGCAGGCTCTTCAGACCCAGCAGCAGCTTGGTATTCAGGCTCTGTCTATTGCAAACACCGGTTCCCAGAACATTCTCAGCCTGTTCCGTTAAGTCGGAAAGCTCTGAGAACCTTAGAAGCTTTAAGGCCCCGGTTAATCGCCGGGGCTTTTATTTGTAATTATGCTAAAAATTTAGATAAAATTATCATAAGTCAGGTTAAGGCAAGTTCGATAAAATATACCAGTATTTGAGAAAAGATTTCTTAAGCTTTATCTCGTGTTGGGTTGTTTTTTTAGTTGAGCGGTGCTTGATGTTAAGTAGTCAGTTAAATATCTCCAGGCAATGGGATCAGGAAGTTGGTCAAGTTGACCTCTCTGCGCTCGCATCTGAGCAAAAGCTTGAGAGCCTAACGTTTGCATTGCGGGGCAATGAGCGGTTTTGGAGTTCTGTTGTTGCGCTTGCGCGAGATGTGCTTTTTGAACAGGAAGGTCAGCTTCGTCAGATTGAGTGCGGTGCAAATACGATTGTGGCAATCAATGCAACGGCAGATCGTGTGAGTAAGCGCTTAAAGGGGCAGGGCTGTGGTCTGTCTGTGCATGGCCTGCCGAGCATCCAGCGTATTACGCACGCGGATGTATATACCTGATACTCTTGGTTTTCTCTAAAAATAGCTTGTATTGGCTGCGAGAAAACGTGGATTTTCGCCCAATGTAAATCCTGATCACGTTCGCGCAAGGTTGAAAAGCGAAGGTAGCGCCATTGATACACCTGCAGAGGTCGCAATGGCAGCTCGTGAAAACGCCGAAAAAATCTATGGTAATCTGGCCGAGTTAGGTGCAAAGCGCCTGATGGTGCTCGCTTTTATTGGGTTATTTACGTTTGTTGCGATTGGCGCAGCAGCATATCTCTTGTCTCGTCCGGAGCAGGAAATTCTCTACGCTAATCTGGAGAGGGACGATGTCACTCAAATCGGTATGGCATTGCAGGCTAGCGGCGTTCCGTTTGACGTAAATGCAGACGGTACATCGATTTCAGTCGGTGTCGGCGCAACTGCTCGCGCTCGTATGCTGCTGGCGGAAAAGGGTCTGCCGCGTGGGTCGGGTGCAGGTTATGAGCTCTTTGATGAGATGGGTTCTCTGGGCCTGACATCCTTTATGCAGAGCGTGACTAAGGTGCGTGCGCTTGAAGGGGAAGTTGCTCGCTCAATCCAAAGTATGCAGGGCGTCAAAGCCGCTCGCGTGCATTTGGTTCTTCCGGAAAAAGCAACATTCAGACGTGAGAATCAAAAGCCGACAGCGTCCGTTCTTATTCGCGCCGAAGGTGTTCAGACAAATTCGGTTGCGCAATCTATTCGTTATCTTGTTGCGGCTGCCGTTCCAGGACTTACTGCTGAAGCGGTGACAGTTCTTGATACTGAGGGGCAGCTTCTAGCTGCTGGTGAAGATGCGCAGAGCGCGTCCACAGGTCGTAAGGCAATGTTGGAAGCTGATTTGGCTTCACGCAAGGAAAATGCGATCCGCCAGGCGTTGGCACCTTATCTCGGTGTAAATAACTTTGAAGTCAGCGTTTCTGCCTCTGTGAATACAGACAATCAACGTGTCTCTGAAACCTCATATGATCCTGAGACACGTGTTGAGCGATCTTTCCGCGTTGTGCGAGAAAATGCGAGCGCTCAAAATGCAAGTTTGGAGAATCCAACTACTGTTGAGCAAAACCTGCCTGAAGAAGCTGTATCATCACAATCCGGTGAGCGCTCTTCAGAGGAAAATGAACGCCGTGAAGAGCTGACGAACTACGAGATCTCCTCGCGTACCGTCGAAACTATTTTTGATGACTATCGTATTGATCGCATGAGTATAGCTGTGCTGGTTAATCGTGATCGTCTTGTTGAAGAATTAGCACGTCGTGTCGAAGGTCAAAAAGGCGATGCTGTTGTTGATGGTGCAGAAGCGGATTTGACTGAAAAGGTCGAAGAGATCGAAGAAATTATCGCGACAGCAGCCGGTGTTGATATCGCGCGCGGCGATAAGGTGTCTGTTTCTGCCGTGAACTTTATGCTGGCTGGTGAGCAGCTCGCTGCTATCCCTGAGCGGACCTGGCAGGATGTGTTGATGCGCAATATGGGGTCAGTGGTCAACGCTGGTGCAATCCTGATTGTGACGCTGATGATTATCTGGTTCGGTCTGCGCCCAGCTGTCGCCTTCCTTATTCCGAAATCTGAAGAGGTTGAAGAAGGTTTGCCAGTTGGTGCCAACTCCAACGCTGTTCGTGATGGTGAGATTGAAGGCGAAGATGGCCAGTTGCCAGATTACACAAGCGGGGACGGGATGTCTGGTGAAGGCGTTGATGCGACCGTTGTGAATCGTGATAATCTGCGTAAGCTTGAGCGTGCCGTTGAAATGGATGACATGCAGGCGGCAATCATCCTGAAGCAGTGGATGTATGATCAGGAGCGTGCTGGATGACACGCGGCATCAACGACTATCTAGCAGACTTTACGACAGATACAGGCGTTACCACCAAAGACCTTCAGGACATGCAGGAAGTGATCTCCATGCTTCCGAAGGGGTATGGCGAAGGTGGGGACTGGGTTAACCGTGTCTTCGAGGCTTATGAAAATGGGTTCTCAGAGGGGGAAGAAGCTGCCAAGTCGGGTGCAGATGAGCGCGTCAAGAAGATGCGTGAAGAATTAGACGTTGAGCTGATCGAGCGAGAAAAAGCATTCAAAGAGGGGGAGGGCGAGAAGTTAAAGGAAGCTTTTCAGCAGTCTCTCGTCGAAATTGAAGACAGACTGTCTAAGGCAGTATCCGAAATTCTGGTTCCGTTTATCGAAGAGAGCGCACGGGATCGTGCTGTAACCTCATTGGTGCAGGTCGTACGTCGACAACTCTCTGAAACGCCTGAAGTCGTGCTTGAGGTAGCTGGGCCCGAACATTTATTTGATTTGTTCGGCAAAAGAGTTGGCGAACTTTCAAACACAATAAAATTTTCTGAAAACTCCAGCACTGATCTCGTGGTGAAGGTGTCTGACATGGCACTTTCCACCGGCCTAACGGAATGGTGCGAGGAGCTTCGCAGTACGCTGGGAGAGTAGTAGCCATGGCGTTGGAACCACAAGAACTGATTATCGTTCGCAGGCGTAACAGCGACATGATCACCGTCCCTAAATCTGGTGTATGGAAGATTGCTTATGCCGATTTTGCAACGGCGATGATGGCATTCTTCCTTCTCATGTGGTTGGTCAATGCATCTGATGAGGCTTCTCAGCGCGGTATTGCAAGCTACTTCAATCCGATCAAATTAGTGGACTCTACCGCAAGCCCTAAAGGTATTCGGGACCCTGAAGAAACACCGTCTCCTCTTGAGAGTGAAGAGGGTGTAGACGACGGCAAACCCGTTGGCGCTGGTGGTATCGAAAAGAAAGGCCCTACATCGGGCGGTGGTGCGGACAGGCCAGAACCTGTTTCCGATCGCGAGACAGGTGAAAACTCTAAGCTAGCTGGTGCAAATGCGGAAGATGGCGGTGTTAAGCCAATCAATGCCGTTAGTCGTGATTATGAGCGTGATGCCCGCTACAGCGAAGCTCAGCTTTTTGACAACCCTTATGCAATCCTTGCTGCGCTCGCTGCAGAAGCAGAATCTACTGTCGAGACAGACGGCTCACCTGGCACAGGTGGTTTAGGCTCGCTCAAGATGGCGAAGACCCCGGTTCTATTTGCACTTCCGAACCGTGATCCGGATGGGCAAGGTTTGGCTGACGGAACCAGTTTCCGCGATCCGTTCGATCCTTCTGGTTGGCAAGAAGATGAGCTGCCAGGCAATGCTCCTTTGCTCGCTCAAATTCCGATCCTTCATGAAAAAGAAGAAGGTATTCCGGCGAATGAGTTGACCGCTGAGCAAATCAAAGTCTTGGAAGAAGCTTCTGAGCTGGCGCGTGGAGGTAAGAACCTCCCGGCAGTTTCGGGCGAGGCGTCTGCAGAAAATTCCGTGATTGTAATCGGTGACGCTCCAGATGGTGAAGGTGAGAGTTTTGCCGAGGGAGAAATTCTGAAACAGCTTGCTCAGAGCCAGGCAGAAGCAGATGGCGAAGATGCTGTGATGACGCGCCTTATTTTCGCTGAAGTGAAAGCAGGAACAGCAGCCACTGACGATGCTGAACAGGAAGTTCCGACATTGATCGAGGACGCTGAAGAAATTCAGAAAAACGCAGGCATGAAGGTTGATATAAAACAGCCTGATCTCGTTACAGAGCCAGTAGAGCTGGCTGATGCGAAGCTTGAAGCTGTTGTAGTAGTTCCTGCCGCAAAGCCTACAGAATCATCTCAGAAGTCCGAAACTGGTGATAATGAGGATGATGAAGGCAATAAGCAGCTGGTCTCTCTGGCGAACTCCGTTGGTGAAGCGCTTGAAGGTATGAAAACCGGAGCAAGCATCGAGTTCACTCACTCTCAAGATGGTGTTCTGATTCGCATCATGGACAATGACGACTTTGGAATGTTCGCTGTTGGGTCCTCTGAGCCTCATCCGGATGTTGTGAAGGCGATGGAGCAAATTGCGAAGGTTCTTGAAGAAGAGAACGGTGAGATCGTAATTCGCGGCCATACTGATGCACGGCCATTCAAATCCAAGCGCAACGACAACTGGCGTCTATCTACAGCTCGTGCCCACATGGCTTATTTCATGCTTACTCGTGGTGGCTTGGATGAAAACCGTATCGTAGGCATTGAAGGCTATGCAGACCGCCGTCTAAAAGACGTTGAAGAGCCATACGCTCCTCAAAACCGCCGCATTGAAATTATGCTGATGAAAGGGAAGGCTTGATGCTGGTTAGCGCTGCAAGAAAAGCTGGAACTTCTCTCCTGAGATCTGGACTGTTGACCACAGCGCTGATTTTGGCTGCAAGTCCTGTTGCGATGAACCTTCAGCCAGCATCGGCCCAGATGGTGTCTACAGCGGATCCTGATCTTATGGTTCTGGAGCTGCAGATTCTTCAAGATGAGATCATAAAGGGGAATCTGGAAGCTTACAATTTGCTGCAACCTTCTCTCATTGTGATTGGCCGTCGGTTCCTTCGGCTGGATCCTGAGATTTGGAAGCTGGAGAAAAACTCGCGTGCTGCTGTATCATTTATGCTCAGCGGCGGATCTGGATCTGTCTTCCAGGAGCTTGCTGTTCAAGGCGTAAAGTTTACTGGTGATCCGAACCTGTTTGCTGGCGCCATGGCCTACTCGCAAGGCAATCGCCAAATGGCGTTGAACTTGTTGTTAAAGGTCGATCCAATAACGCTTCCGGTAGCAGTTGCAGGGCAGGTGGCTCTGGCGCAGGCGATTTTGATCTCTAATGAAGATCCGGCAGGCGCACAGCGCTATTTTGATCTTGCGCGCTTGATGATGCCAGGGACGCTTGTGGAAGAGAGCGCATTGCGCAGGCAAGCGCCAATGGTTGCGGAGCTGGGCGATACGGAGAAGTTCGAGAGACTGTCTCGTCGATATTTGTTCCAATATAGCTCCTCAGTATTTGCCTCTGAATTTCGGGACACGGTCGCTGATGTGATCAGCGGCTCTGATTATCTGAAGCAAGAAGATGAGTGGGACCGTGTGTTCCAGCTGGTATCGGAGTTTGACGAGGAATCTCAAAGTATCCTCCTCCTTCGCCTCGCCAAAGCTGCTTTGATCAGTGGTAATACGGCTTTTGCAGTCAAGGGAGGCGCTGCATTTCTTGATCTGAACTCAGATGATGCAGAGCGTGTGAGTGAAGCCAAGCTTTACCTTTCAGCCGCCAAAGCTTCCGGTGAAGAGTGGGAACAGGCAATCTCTGGTTTGGTTGAGGTAAAGGCAGCAGACTTAAGTGCTGGCAATCAATTGATCCAGACTGCTGCAATCGCGATGGCAAATACTATTCGAGAATGGCCACAGCCAGAAACACCTGCAGCCTCCGAGTTTGTTCCTTACGTCCCACATGTTGGACTGGAAGAGAAGCTATACGACACAGAAGTGTTAGTCCCATTTAAAAGCACACTAAACGATGCAGATGAAGCACTGAAAGAGGCCGAGTTTTGATGAATGCAACTCTTCCGAATGTAGATCGTAGTGCTCCTGTTAAAGACACTGTAGATACTCGTAAAGAGTCCGCTCGTTCCGAAAAAGATGATCGTGCGAACGGGTTTGATAAAGTCATCGATAAAGTTCGGGATGATAAAAAAATCCCGGATCGCAAAGATGCGTCTAACGAGAAAAAAGAAGCAAAATCAGCGTCAACCGAGACCCAGTCTGATAAAGGCGATTCTGAAGCATCAGAAACGATCAAAGACCTTTTGAAAAAGGCTGGTGCAGGTTCATCTGATGCCGCCGGAGCAGACGATACTGTTGCGAAAAATGAGGTAGCCACCGCTCAAAAGGCTTCAGGCGCTGCCGAATTGCTTACAGATGAGTTGTTGGCCAAGCAGCTTGTCGTCAATGCAGCAATGACAGCTGAGCAAAAAGCTGGATTGCAGATGAGTTCAATGACCAGCCTCGCTAATATGACCGGTTCTACCGTCACCAGTCGAGATGGGACGATGGCTCAGGTCTTGAACGCGTTAAGCTCAAAAGAGTTGAAGGCCTTGAATGGCGAAGCCGATGCAAAATCGGGTACCGCGAAAACGAGCGGAACTGCTCAGGGGCAGGGTGCCTCAGAAGTAGGCAGCCTTAAGTCTGCTAATGCTGGTCCAAAGCTCGAAGGCAGTGGTGCAATCAATTTGCCTCAGACAGAAGGAAACGCAACCGGAGCTAAGCAGCTATCGGCTGATTTCCTGCTAAAGCAAGGCAAATCGCAACCAGATGCCTCTGCAAGCCAAACTGCCGGTAAGCCTGCAGTGGGTGGTGAAGTTAAAGTGGTGAGTCTTGAGACGCACCTTCCACCTGCTGAGTTGGGACGTCCTGCGCAACAGGTTGCCAGTGCTTTGTCCAAGCAACTCTCTCAAGCGGCATCTGCAGCAAATACCGCTCAGGAGTTGGCAGCTCAAGCTGCTGACGCAAAAGCGGCAAAGCCCGTTAAATCGCTCGAGATCCAGCTGCGCCCGGACAATCTTGGTGCTGTTCGCGCAAATATTCAAATGCGCGGTGGTGAGTTGGAAATTTCTCTTGTCACGAACACTCGGGAAGCAGCGGATATGCTGAAGGGTGATCGACAGGCATTAGCACGTGTTCTGCAAGATGCTGGTTATCGCACGGAAACACAAAACATTACCGTCAATTTCAAAGAGGAAGTATCTGACCAAATGCGCCAACCTGGGCAAAATCAGGAACGGTTCGGTCGGGGAGAGAACTCTGAGGGAGAGGGCGGCGAAAGCGGAACTCAGCAAAACTGGGAAGACCAACCATATGCGGATCATGCCGGGGTAGGGCAGAATGAAGCGGATGCTCAAGATATTCGCAGCGGCATCTATTTGTAGTTTGATAGCATTCTCTGCGCAGGCGGCTGGAAAGAAAAAAGCCATCCGCCTGTGTGAGCGTCAGATGCAGGAAGCGGCACAACAATACAACGTGCCGCTCGGCATCCTTTATGCGGTTGGTCTGACAGAGACGGGCCGCAAAAACTCTCTACACCCCTACGCTCTCAATATTGCAGGCAAAGCTTACTTCGCTGACAGCGCAACAGAAGCCCTGGCCGCAATTAAGAGATCGCGAAATCGGGGTGTAAAGCTGATTGATGTTGGTTGTATGCAGATCAACATCTACTATCATCTCAATAAGTTCTCTGATCTCCGGGCAATGCTCGATCCCTCGCAAAATGTTGCTTATGCAGCAAGATTCCTCTCTGAGTTGAAGCAGCGTGAGAAGAGCTGGACCATGGCAGTCGCCAGGTACCATGCCGGGCCAAACAACAACCCTGCACAAAAGCGTTATGTTTGCCGCGTGATCAAAAATATCGTCGCGTCCGGTTACGGACGATGGACGCCGAACTCATTAAAATTTTGTAAATAATTCAACAGGTTTCGGGTCAGGCTCAGACAAGATTAACAAGCTTTACTGCCATGAGTTAATTTTGCAATTGATGTAGCCAGGAGCACACCATGGGCCTCTACGGAATTATGAATACCAGCGTGTCAGGTATGAACGCGCAGTCGAACAAACTCTCAACTGTCGCAGACAATATCTCGAACGCGAACACCGTAGGCTACAAACGCTACAAAACCGCATTCTCGTCTTTGGTCGGTTCTGGCGGCGGCTCAGGTCACGAATCCGGCATCGTGAACACAACCGTTGTTCAGTCCGTCCGCCAACAAGGCGCCTTCAACTTCACCTCCCGTGGTACTGATCTCGCGATCAACGGTAATGGCTTCTTCCCCGTACAGGATTCGCAAGGCGGCACGTATTACACACGTGCTGGAGATTTCGTGCTTGATAAGAATGGGCAGATGGTAAATTCTGGCGGCTATAATCTGCTTTCTGCAGGTGGAGCGCCTGTTACTGTTGATCTGAATACTCCGGTTTGGCAGGCGAGTGCTAAAGGTGAGCTTGCTGCCAAATTGGATTCCAATAAACCTGCGCCTGCCTCGGTTCCGACGAGTGGTCTGCCTGACGGTGATTATAGGACTTCTGTTAGTACGTTCGATCAGAGTGGAAATGAAGTAAAAATTAATATAGTTTATACGAAAGCTAGTCAGGCACACATTGATCCGACTGATTTAACGAGCGATGTGACCGGGTCTACTTGGATCGTAGAGGCGACTGCAGCTACGGATTTAGGTGACGATATATCAATATTCCCTCCTGCTGTTCCTCCTGCTCCTGCTGGCGCTTTTCAACTGCATTTTACAGGGGATGGTAAGATTGTTGGCGGTTCTGACACTGATTTTCAATTTAAAGTGCCCAACGGCGAAGTTGTTACGCTTGATCTGAGTAAGTCAGTAACTGCAAGTGAAAAGTCCAGCATTATTAAAGTCGATGTTGATGGATATAAGCCGTCAGCAATTCAGAGTGTGCGTATTGAATCTGATGGGCGTATATTCGGCGTTTACGATAGTAGTGCGGAAAAACTTCTAGATCAGATCCAGATAGTGAACTTTTCAAACCCTGATGGTCTTCAGGCTAAAAGCGGCAATGTTTATGCTGCAACAGATGCTTCTGGTGATGCAGCAATAGGTTTTCCGGGCGATAGTGGTTTTGGTTCGCTTTATTCTGGTGCAGTTGAGGGGTCGAACGTTGACCTTGCAGCTGAACTAACTGAGATGGTTCAGGCCCAACGTACCTACAGTGCGAACACAAAGGTGTTCAACGCGAGCTCCGAGTTACTCCAAGAGTTGAACAACCTGCGCTAGGAGTTTCGGTATGTCTCTTACTTCCGCAATGCTCACGGCGCAATCGTCCATCGCAGCTCGCTCTGCTGAGATGGCAATTGCGTCCCGCAATGTCGCTAATGTCAATAATCCGAATTACACTCGCGTAGAAGCGAGCGTACAGAACATTGTTACTGATACTGGATCAGTTGTTTATGTTTCTCATGCGTCTCGCATGGTCAATCAAGCAGCATTTAAAGCAACCCTGAAGACAGGTAGTGCTGCCATTGCTGCGGGTTCCTATGCCAAAATGCTTGATCAACTTAACCCGTCTGGGCAAGTGCCTTTTGGTACAAGTACTGCTGCTGCAATGGGTAAGCTGAATGAGACACTTGTTGCTTATAGCAATGATCCGTCAAATAAGGTGCTCGGACTCTCGGTTTTAAATGCAGGTCATAGCCTGGTTGATGGATTGAAGCAGTCTTCTGAGACTCTTAAAGAAGCGCGCTTGAATTCTGATGCAGCTATGGGGCGTGCGGTAGACAATATCAATAATATCCTTTCTGATCTTGAGGGTGTTAACGATAAAATCGTTCTAGGCACTGCTGCTGGTACGGACGTCAACGCGCTGATGGATCAACGCGATGAAATGCTAAAGGTTCTCTCGGAAGAAATAGGTATCGAAGTTCTTCAGCAGAACAATAACGGGGTTGCGATCTATACCGACAGTGGCATCACTCTTTTTGAGAAAAGTGCGCGCGAAGTTACATTCGACACCTCTCTTCATTTAGGGTCAGAAGATGTCGGAAATAATATACTTGTAGATGGTATTTCTGTCGCAGGTCCTGGTGCGACTGCCCCAGTCACTGGTGGAGCAATTGCTGGTTATGCCAAAGCGAGAGATGAAACTCTTGTTACGATGCAAACGCAGCTTAATGCCGTCGCGGACGCGCTGGTTGAGACCTTTAGAGAGCCGCAGCCTGCTCCGGGTACAAGTGATGGGCCTGGTTTCTTTATCCTTGATGGACCTACCACTGCGGATGCTGTTAGTCGATTGCACGTAAACCCATTGGTCGCGGCAGATGTTAACCTGCTTCGCGACGGTGGCATCACGGCAGCCTACAAGCATAATACGGGTGATGCTGCTGGTTATTCAGATCTGCTTCGCGGCTATACAGATAAACTTAATGCTGTGCAGTCTTTTACCGGAGCCACTGGAGTAACTGCTAATTCTACCCTGCAGGATTTTACTGCAAATACGGTGAGTTGGTTTAGTGCTGAGCGCAAGGTCGCGACCGAGAATTCGACGTTGAAGGCATCTGCGTTTAGTTCAAATGCGCAAATGCTGTCAAATACGACTGGTGTCAACATTGATACTGAGATGCAGCGCCTTCTTACAATTGAAACAGCCTATTCTGCGTCTGCTCGTTTGATGACGACGGTTGATAAGATGTTCAAAGAGCTCTTGGGAGCAGTGAGATAAAATGGTCTATTCAGTTTCTACATTGTCGAGTTCTTTGCGTTTAACTGACTATCTCATCGAGCACAGAGCGCGGTTAGATAAAGCGGTAATCGAAAACGCTTCAAAGAAACATGCTGATTTTGGCTTAACCTTAGGTGCACAGACCGGGATGGCAACATCCTTCCGTTCTGAATACTCACAGATGGTAAGCCAGCTGAACACGAATAAGCAGGTCATTACCCGTTTTGAGGTAATGGATACAGCTCTGGATAATGTTGAAAAAAGTGGAACGGACTTTCGTTCGAACTTGGTAGCATTGCAGAAAGATGCTGGTACTTTAAAGACTGCCTCGGATCTGGCTTATACAGAACTAGGCAAACTGACAAATGCCTTAAATTCGAATGTAGGTGGAGTGTATGTATTTGGCGGAATTAATACAGGGACTCCGCCAGTTCGTGATTTCGATTACGTGTCACCAACGTCGTCACCTGCAGATCCCGCAGGCCCTGAACAGGCGATTGAGCAAGCGTTCGATACTGTCACAGGGTTAACTATTGGTACTGATACTGCGCTTATTGAGGCGCTACCTGATGCATCTTGGGAGGCTTTTTTAGATAGCCCCGAATTCAATAGTATTTTTGATGCTAGTTGGTCACCGACATGGACTTCTGCAACTACAGAGAAAATGCTGACGACGATCAGTCCTGGGGTCACCACGGACGGTTCAGGTACGGCAAATTCAAAAGCATTTAGTGAATTGGCTAAAGGCTACGCGATGGTAGCAGTTTTCGGAAAATTTGACATTGGAGAAGGAGCTCAGGAGCTCATTTTCGACCGAGCAATTAATCATCTGAATGTAGGTGTTGGTAAGACAATCGATGTTTCGGCTACCAATGGTGCGATTAAGGCTAATGTAACACGCACGAACACTGACATTGAAGCCAAACGAGATGTTTTGAATGTCCAGATCATTGATCTTGAAAACGTCGATGAGAACCGTGCTGCTGTCGAGTTGAGTCAAGCTCAAACTCAGTTAGAGGCAACTTATTCAATTACTGCCAAGATCAAAGATCTAAATATCATGAAATATTTGTAGGTCATTAGAAGAGACGAGTTGAATTTCTCTAGGAGTGTTGAATGTATCAAATGTCTTATGCAGAAGCTCTTGAAGACTCTTCTTATGACAGAAGAGGGCAAGAGCGAGAGCTATTTTCTCTGGTGGTGGCTCAGCTGCACGCCGCTAAGGAGCATGGGAATAGCTCTAGCGAGGCTGCGCAGGCTTTGAAGTCAGTCCATCGTTTGTGGAGCATTTTGATCGACGATCTGGGAAATCCAGATAATGCGTTGCCCGCTGAGTTGCGTGCAGACCTTATTTCAATCGGAATTTGGTGCGTGAAGCAAGCTGATCTAATTAGAATAGGAAACTCAGACGATTTCCAAAGTTTGATTGAAATCAACGAGCTAGTCCGTGATGGCCTTAGTTAATTAAGGGGATGTAGAATGCGTTTGCACCTAAAAGCAGGTGAAAAAGTCTTTATCAATGGGGCTGTTCTGTCATTTGAGCAGAAGACATCGGTAAAGCTTCTAAATGACGCAAGTTTTCTTCTTGAAGCTTATGTTATGCAACTCGAGGAGACGACAACGCCTTTGCGGCAGCTGTATTTTTACATTCAAAATGCACTGATCGATCCAAAGACCGAGTTAGACAGTCTTCAGCGTGCCCTACTGATGTTGGCGTCTATTCGGAAAGCTGTTGAGAATACCGACATTCTTGATGGTCTTGAGCTTGTCGAAGTGAAGATTAATAAACGCCGTTACTTTGACGCTCTCCGGACGTTGAAAAAGCTATTTGATGTCGAGTTATCGATCTGGTCTGAAGACAACGAAATGGATCAAACTGAGGCTGTTATAGCGCCCTTCGCTCGTGCTGTTGGCGAAAACTAAAGGATTTTTTCATGAGTGTTGATCCAGTATCTTCCGCAAATACTACTCAAAACAATGAGCCTGTCTTCAAGCCGCAGGGCAGTGAGCAAGCTTACTTAGATTATAATGCGTTTCTAATGCTGTTCATGGAGTCTCTTAAGAGTCAGGATCCGACAGATCCGTTGGATACTGCTGAGTATATGGGCCAGTTGGCGCAGTTCTCCGCTGTGGAGCAGTCCACAAAAACGAACTCGCATCTGACATCCATGCTTCAGCAGAACTCCATCAATCAGGCTAATAATCTGATCGGTGCGACGGTAGAAGTGCCAAACGCAGATGGCACGGAAACCATGACTGGTAAAATTAAGTCTGTTCAGATCCTCACAGATGGGTCAATTGCCACTCTGGAAGATGGGACAAAAGTGGCTCTGGTGCCTGGTATCCAAATTTCTCGTCCTGCACCTGCTGCGACGACTGACACTGACACCCCTGCTGATACCGACACTCCTGACGAGTCTGATGCTACATCTTAATGGTGAAGTGAGATCATAAAGCAATGAATGAGGCAGATGCACTCGATATTGTGCGTACCGCAATTTGGACTGTGATTACAGCAACTGGTCCCGCCGTTGGTGGGGCCATGTTTGTTGGTTTGATTATCGCTCTGTTTCAAGCGCTCACACAAATTCAGGAAATGACACTTACGTTCATTCCGAAGATTGTTGTGATCTTTATTTTGATTGCCATGACTGGCCCGTATATCGGCTCCCAGATATTCTCGTTGACCGAGATGGTCTACGGACGCATCGAATACGGGTTTTAAACCTGCTTTTTCAGGTTTGCCGCAATAAGCAAGGAGGGGATAGCTCATGCTGATTTCCCTCTAGGCCACCCTCACACAAGCTTCCTTCTCCAATGTTTCGGCCTAAGTAGCGCAGTATGCTTATACCGAATTGAAGGGTGCGAATGTCTCAGACAGTGACGGGAATTGCTGCTCCAAACAGCAAACGTGATATTGGATTTGCAGTCGGAATTATCTTCATTCTGTCTGTGCTATTTCTTCCCATGCCAACGTTCATGATCGATTTCGGTCTTGCAATATCAGTTGCATTATCGGTTTTGATCTTGATGGTTTCGCTCTGGATCCAGCGGCCTTTAGAGTTCTCCTCATTCCCAACTATTCTGTTGATCGCAACCATGCTTCGGCTTGCGCTGAACATTGCGACAACGCGTGTCATTCTGGCGAACGGTCATGAAGGCCCGCTCGCAGCTGGGTATGTGATCAACGGCTTTTCTCAGTTTGTCATGAGCGGTGATTTTGTCATCGGCCTCATCGTCTTTGCGATCCTTGTAACGGTGAACTTTTTGGTGATCACCAAAGGTGCAAGTCGTATCGCAGAAGTTGGTGCACGTTTTACCCTTGATGGAATTCCTGGCAAGCAGATGGCGATTGATGCCGATCTGTCTGCTGGTATGATTGATGATAAAGAGGCGCAACACAGGCGAGCAGAACTAGAAGAGGAAAGCTCTTTCTTTGGTGCCATGGACGGTGCCTCGAAGTTTGTGCGCGGTGATGCTGTCGCCGGATTGATTATCACCGTTGTAAACATCCTGGGCGGTATCGTCATTGGCGTTACACGCTACAATATGGACTTAGCCGAAGCGGCTGATGTTTTCACCAAACTGTCTGTTGGTGATGGTCTTGTTTCGCAAATCCCGGCGCTGATCGTTTCTCTCGCAGCAGGTCTTCTTGTCTCGAAGGGGGGGACCAGAGGGTCAGCCGAGCAAGCTGTAATGGGGCAGTTAGCGGGGTATCCTCGCGCTCTCGCTGTCGCATCACTGCTGCTTTTGCTACTGTCGCTGCTTCCGGGTCTTCCATTCCTGCCGTTTGTTCTCTTAAGCGGCATATTTGGGTTTTCTGCTTACATTATTCCCAAAAGGGCGCAAGAGGCCCAAGCCGAACTCGCTAAAGCCGAGTTGCAAAAGGTTGAGATGCAGAAGGAAGTCAAGAAAGAGTCTGTAAAGGACAGTCTTGTACTTTCTGAAATTGAAATGCGTCTTGGCAAGCAGCTCACTGCCCGCCTTCTGGCCGCAAAGCCAGAAATCGGAAATCGCATCAACAAAATGCGTAAGAAGTTTGCTGAGCAATACGGGTTTGTGGTTCCAGAGATCAAGGTTACTGACAATCTCAACCTCGAACCTAAGAGTTACGAGTTCCGTATTCACGGTACTATTGTTGCCTCAGAGAACATCAAAGTTGGTGAACTGATGGTGATCGGCGGCAACCGAGAACTGCCAGCTCTTCCAGGAACTGAAACGCGGGAACCTGCGTTTGGTATGCAGGCCATGTGGATTCCGATGGCTTTTGAGCATGAAGTCAAACGTCAAGGTTATACGACCGTCGATAACCTTTCAGTTGTGCTGACACATCTGTCTGAAGTGATCAGAAACAACCTCTCACAGCTTCTCTCCTATAAGGACATGCGCAAGCTCTTAGACCGCCTGGATCCAGCTTACACGCGCTTGATCGACGATATCTGTCCACAGCACATCTCTTACTCGGGCTTGCAGGCTGTGCTGAAGCTGCTGCTTGCAGAGCGTATCTCCATCCGAAATCTATCTTTGATCATGGAAGCAATCGCTGAGATTGCGCCACATGCACGCCGACCAGAGCAGATTGCAGATCACGTACGCATTCGTATGGCGACGCAGATTTGTGGTGATATCGCTGGAGATGGGAGTCTTAAAGTCCTTCGCCTTGGTAATCGTTGGGATCTTGCATTCCATCAGGCGCTTCGCCGCGACACAAATGGTGAAGTCATCGAGTTCGATATGGAGCCTTCTCAGGTCGAAGAATTCGCAAAAGACAGTGCGGAAGTTATTCGCGAGCATATCTCTGCGGGTCATCGATTTGCTGTCGTCGTTGCTCCGGAAGCGCGCCAATATGTCCGCATGATCACCGAACGTATGTTCCCGGCGCTTCCCATTCTCTCTCATATGGAAGTGGCACGTGGCGTTGATATCGAGGCATTGGGATCAATTTCGTGACCTTGGAAAATGCTCCAGAGGCAATCTTGAGTGTCTTCGTGGTCTTTTGCCGCGTCGGAGCATGCCTCATGGCCATGCCGGGTTTTTCGTCGCCACGTGTGATGATCCGTGTTCGCTTATTCATAGCAATATCTGCAACCCTGGCGATCTCTCCTCTCATATTGGAGGTGGTTGAGCCGATCATCTCAGCTGCGCCTTTGGATGAGTTGCTGCGCATCATTTTTGTTGAACTGTTGATCGGACTGTTGATCGCAGCATTCGGACGAGCCTTCTTCGGAATGCTTCAGATGATGATTGGCGCGGCTGCAAACGCATCCAGCTTCAACCAGCCTGTCACTATTGTCGAAGAATTTCAGCAGCTACCACCATTGGCATCTCTGGTTACGCTCACCGCAACTGCCATGTTGTTTATCACTGGGGCACATGCTGATGTCTTTGTTGGACTTGCCGAGAGCTATCGGACAATTCCGGTGGGGGGAGAATTTGTTCCCGCAGCGGCGTTAGATCAGTTCTCAACCAAGCTGATGCAGGGTCTGTTGCTGGCATTACGCATCACAAGTCCGTTTTTGATCTATGGCGTTGTAATTAACCTGACTCTGGGCCTCACAAACAGACTAATGCCTCAGATGCCAGTCTACTTTGTGGCACTACCTGTTGTTATGATGGGAGGGCTTTTCATCCTCTGGCAGATCATAACTGAGCTGTTGCGCCTGTTCTATGCTGGGCTCGGCGATTGGTTGGTATTGCAGTAAAGCCATGGATAAAGCACGCATCACACGCCTCCGGCGCATTTTGAAGGTTCAGGAACAAAAAGAGCAGATGATCAAGTACGACATCGCGGTTCTTGATAGCGAAATTCAAAGGTGCGACGAAGAGAGCGAGGAGTTGGTCAGCCACTGGGGACGTCATGAAGGGGAGTTGCGTGAAGTGATGAACCGGGCGATCTCCAGGCGTCTGGAGACCAACAATCGAAGCAAGTCTCTGAAGGAAAAGCACAAGGGCGAGTTGCTCGGCAAGTTGCTTGATCAGAAAAGGCAGACCTCCATGACTGAAAAACATCATGGCAAAGCTCTGGTGTCTTATCACCGGACCGAAGAGAAAAAGCAGCTTCAGGAAATCGCCGAGCTACAGGCGGCGCCTAAGAAGGTCAGGCCCAGATAAGTCTGAGAAATTAGGGTCTTTCCAATTATATATGCCCTTCTTTTGACTAGTGGGAGTGCTCATGGCCATTCAGCCTGTCAGCGATCTTGTTCTGGACGTAATAAATCAAGCAGACCCTTTTGAGGTTAGAGCTGCCACGCGCTCTCTTAAAGCTCCCGCCGTCGTTTCAAAGGATTTGCCTGTCTCTGAGCCATCATGGGCCTCAAGCAGCTTTTCCAGGTTTATGGCGGAAGCTGACAATGCATCCGGCACGGCTCAGGCAAGAGGGCAGGAGGGTGTTGAGAGCTTAAAATCAATGGCTAACCGCTACTCCAAGAAACTTGAGACAGCTGATCTCGGTGAGAAGCTGGAAAGTGCTGTCTTGCAGACCTTCGTGAAATCCATGCTGCCAAAGGAGACTGTAAACGTCTATGGCGGCGGGACAGCAGGCACCATGTGGAAAGGCTTGATGGCGGAGCAGCTCGCAAACCAACTCGCCAAAACAGGTTCTCTTGGTCTGGCAGAAATGCTCCTGCCAGATACCATTCGTCCAACTCTCCCAAAGCAAGAGGCATAAATGTCTGAGATGATCGACAGTGAGCACAAGGAACTGGTTTTACATGACGAAAAACCAGTGGTTCAGGATACTGGGCAGCTTGATGACACCGACGCTTACATCTTGCCGGAAGACTACATTGCTCTTTCAAAAAGTATCGGACGTGTAGACAAGCTGCTGTCGACTGAAAATGAAGCTCTGATCGGCAAAGGCGATATTGATCTGGAAGAGAGCGCCTATCTCAAAGGCCGTGCGATGCTTGATCTTGATATGGCGGGCAAGGCAGTTGGCCCTGAAAATTTGCCAAGCGAGATCGTTGTCCGGCTTCAGGAGCTTCAGGAAAAGCTTGCAGTTAATATGAAGCTGCTGTCGACCCAGCTCAATGCTGTCAAAGAAGTATCTGGTCTCCTGTCACAAGTGATGAAGGATCATGACTCTGATGGCACCTATGAAACTCTGGTTGGAAGCTGGTAAAAACGTATGTTGAAAGTTCTCGTAACCGGAGTTTGGATCTGTCTCGTCACCGTCGGTGCAGCCTACTTTACAGCTCTGTACAAGACCGACTTTGATCCGATGCTGCAAAAGAATGCGCATTTGGAAGGACTGGATTATCAAAGCACACCGACCATCAACGTTCCGGTGCTCGAAGATGGCAAGATCCACGGTTATATTGTGGCGCAGTTTGTGTTCACGGTTGATAGTGAACTGCTTGCAAAGCTGGCGGTTCCACCTCATGCGTTCATCGTCGATGAAGCTTTTCGTATCATTTACAGCAAGGCCGACAAAGAGTTTGCCCAGCTGAAAAAATCTGACCTGAAGGAGTTGACCGACGAGGTCCGTGACCGTGTTAACGAACGCTTCGCGACAGATATCGTGCAGGACGTCCTCATTCAGGACTTTACATTCCATGTGCCTGCGAGTTTGAAGGACAAGATTGTTGAAAATGCTGCCAAACAGGCAGCGGCTTCATAATGTATCGACGACGATGATTATCTAGATGAATTGCCAGTATAAAATTTTGCACCGAGCCGTTGGAGTGGTCGACGTACAGGACGAGGGGCGTGATATCAGAGCCAACGCTGTGGTCGTCATGCGCCCTGGAGCTGCCCCTCCCTCCTACGAGATCCTTTACGCTCCTATTAAGCTCTCTCAGATGTCTGCGGGGATGGTTACAGGAATGACACCTCACGGTGAGGTGCGTTTGCGGCTCTCAGGCATTTACGGTGCAAAGCGACCGGTAATTCAAACAGATCAACCATACTTGGTTCTGCTCGGGGCAAGCGGGCGTAACGCCCGGATAGATACCTTTAAAATGCCAAAAACTGAGCAATAAAAAAGCGGAGCACAGGCTCCGCTTTTTGCTTATTGATTGAGATCTCTGAACCTAGGCATTGTCGCCAGTCTTTTCAGCTTGCTTGACTGCAAAGTTGGTCAGATGGTCCATCATCTCGACAGCTGCCGCTTCTGCCTTCTCTGCATCGTTGTTTGCCAAAGCTTCAGCAAGCTTATGATGGCGAATAGCAGAATCTTCGAGTTTCTCAGCACCGCGGAAAGCACTCCAGGCCCGGCGGCTCATAGTCTGTAGCGGAGCCACAGCGCGAGCTGTAAACGGGTTCCGAGAGACGGCACAGAGCACTTCATCAAAAACCTTATCTGCACGCAGGTAGCCCTTCACATCGCCTGCACGGGCCTGCGCAAGGATTTCTTCAGCACACTGGTGCAGAGCTTCGCGCTCTTCTGCGGTCGCACGCTTCACGGCGGAAGCGACGAGGAGCTGCTCCAAAGGCTTTCTGGTTTCCAGAACCAGAACGTACTCGGAAGTCTCAATCTCAGAAACAAACAGGCCTTTGCGCGGGCGAATAACGATCAGCCCCTCGGTTGAAAGGCGTTTGATGGCCTCGCGCACTGGAGTCCGGCCGATGCCGGTCCGTTCGCAAAGGTCACCTTCAGTCAGCGCCATGCCAGGCGCAAGGTCAAGGTTGACGATCAGCTCTTCAATCAGACGATAAGCTTTATCGGCAAGGCTCTCCTTTTTATGGGTCGCCAGTATCTGCTCAATAGCCATTGGGTTTCTTTCTCATCCAGGCTTTTTTGTTCTCAGGTGCTGTTCAAAAAAAGGACAGCAGTGGCAGCCCTTATAGGCGGCGGAACAGAAAATTGTATTGTTCACTCTCGTAACGTTGAGTGATCCACGAAAAAAGGGCCTGCGTTCAAGCACAGCAGACCTGTCATCTCTTAATATCAGGTTTCCCCTTACCTGAGTATACCTATCTTTGCTGATGTTCAGCAGGAAAATAGTTTCCTCTTAGTATAGGAAAAGCCTGTTTGCTCAGTAATGTGGAGGTTTCTGGTTCGCAGGTGTTTGTTCAACCAGATCCTGAATATCAAGCAGGTGGTCCTTCATCTGTCCCATTGCTGAGACGAGTCGGTCAAGAACCTGTGCCTGATTGGAGGCCACATCATTGAGTGTTTCGATCGTTTCGTTCTGGTGTGCGATATGCATTTCCAGTTCGTCGACCCGTTCCTCAAGACTCTTACTCATAACTTATCCTAGAGCGTATCTCCTTGAAGAGCCAATCGGTTCGCGAAAGAGGATACGCATACAAATAACTGAAATGACCTAAGCCAAAGGCAAGTTGCTTCAGTAGGCGTCGTAGGGGCAGGGGTCTTCCAAAACCTCAAACTTGTCAAGTCTGGGGAATGCGGCAGCGCAATAAAAATTCAAAAACACGCAGGATACGGATGTTCTATGGCATCTCTTGTGGGTTTATCCCGTTCTTTTTTATAAGGCGCTATCGATATCTCGCAATATTACCTGTCTGGCTAATTGCAATTTGTGTTGATTTCTGATGGTTATCCTATAGGTAAAGATTAGGAAGAAAACGAGAAGTCGTAAACGCAATGACAATTTGGTGATATAGTGTCGCCGTTATGGTAATGCTTTACGGCGACGTTAGGTAACGTCAATCAAGTTCTTCAATGTTAGGGGGATGCATGTCTGAGAGAAGAGAAGAAACGCTGAACCCTCTCGCGGAAGCGGAAAAAGAAACGGGTCACGCTGATCAGGAACTTTTTGGAATTGGCGATCTGGCTGAAGAGTTTGACATCTCTACCCGATCCATCCGGTTTTATGAGAGTAAAGGTCTGATCTCACCTCAGCGCGTCAATGGTGTGCGTATCTATAATCGCAAAGACAGAGCGCGCCTGGCGTTGATCCTGCGCGGTAAAGCGATTGGTTCCTCTCTCTCCGAGATCAAACACTTCCTGGACCTTTATGGTCAGCACGGGGAAGGGCACCGCCAGCAGCTTGAGTACCTTGGGTCTCGAACCGGGGAAGTGCTGAAAGAGCTGAGCGCAAGAAAAGAAGCGCTGGAAGTCACGATCTCCGAAATCCAGTCCATACATGACGAATGTATGGCTAAGCTTTCTGAAGAATAAAAACACTCCAAAACCAGCTGGATAACAGGCTTGTGTGACACACAAAACGCGTATCTGCAGGCCTGAACTCGTATAAGCTCCTGATAGTATTGTGTAAAAACTGTTTA
This sequence comes from Pseudovibrio sp. WM33, assembly GCF_001623165.1. Lineage (NCBI taxonomy): Bacteria > Pseudomonadati > Pseudomonadota > Alphaproteobacteria > Hyphomicrobiales > Stappiaceae > Pseudovibrio > Pseudovibrio sp. WM33. Next base: position 7,984 of record NZ_LMCK01000010.1, on the reverse strand, counting down.
AATAATCAAGTTCGATTCTAAAGTATAATTACGGCACCGCGAATATGTGGTAAGAATACCTATGTAATTTCAGGTAAGTAAGAAGGAATAAAACAACCTGAGGATGCTGTTCTAGGTAGTCATACCGATTAGACAGTGCTTCTGAAATTTTTAATTATTTCCGAAGTCAGAAACGAAACTTAATGTTCTAAAATCGACCATCGAAGAATTAATCGCATATGATTGTGCGATGTCGTTGATTTGGTTTGTGCTATGAGTGGGTAATCTCGTCGCGGAATTACGTGTAAGCCGAAATCGAAAAACCTGAAGAATGTATCTCGCAGCGAAACTGCGTCATACATCTTTATGTGGAGAAGACGGCCTTCCATCCTTCCGTTGCCGAATAATCTCTCAAAGCCAAAATTCCTGAATAAACTGCAGCAATAAGCAGTGTTGAAGAACAACTGGAACAAGCAATAAAACGGAATGAGAATACCAATGTCCTTGAAAAAAAACCTCTTGCTTGGTGGTAGCCTGTTCGCAGCAGCAGTTGTGGCTGGCCCTGTAATGGCAAAAACTCTCGTGTACTGTTCTGAAGGGTCTCCGGAAGGCTTTACACCGTCTCTGTACACCGCAGGCACCACATTTGATGCAAGCTCGCGTCAGATCTACAACAAGCTGGTGGAGTTCAAGCCTGGCACAACCGAAGTTGCTCCGGCACTGGCTGAAAGCTGGGAAGTTTCTGAGGATGGCAAGGAATACACCTTCCACCTTCGCAAGGGTGTAAAATTCCACGACACAAAGTGGTTCACACCAACCCGTGATTTCAATGCCGATGACGTGATCTTCTCATTCGACCGTCAGGGCAACAAAGAAAACCCATATCATAACGTGTCTGGCGGTACCTACGAGTACTTCAACGCCATGGACATGCCTGACCTGATCGACAGCATTGAAAAGATTGATGACTACACCGTCAAATTCAAGCTGACCCGTCCAGAAGCTCCGATGATTGCGAACCTGGCAATGGACTTCGCATCCATTCAGTCAGCAGAATACGCAGACGCAATGGTGAACAGCAAGGACACCTTTGATCAGAAGCCAGTTGGTACCGGTCCTTTCCAGCTCGTTGGCTACCAGAAAGACGCTCTGATCCGCTATAAAGCAAACCCTGATTACTGGAATGGCAAAGCGCCACTCGACAATCTGGTCTTTGCAATCACACCAGATGCATCTGTGCGCTATCAGAAGCTCACTGCAGGTGAATGTCAGGTTATGGCATATCCAAACCCGGCTGACCTGGATGCAATGTCCAAAGATCCAAACATCACCCTTCTGCAGCAAGAAGGTTTGAATGTTGGCTACATGGCATACAACACCCAGCAGGCACCGTTTGATAATCCAAAAGTGCGTAAAGCGCTGAACATGGCTATCAACAAGCAGGCAATTCTGGACGCAGTATTCCAGGGCGTCGGCCAGATCGCGAAAAACCCGATCCCGCCAACAATGTGGTCCTACAACAACGAAATTGTTGATGACCCATATGATCCGGCAGCAGCAAAAGCGGCTTTGGAAGCGGAAGGCGTCAAAGATCTGACAATGAAGATCTGGGCGATGCCTGTACAGCGTCCATACAACCCGAATGCGCGTCGTATGGCTGAAATCCTTCAGGCTGACTTTGCGAAAATCGGTGTTAAAGTTGAGATAGTCAGCTACGAGTGGGGTGAGTATCTTAAACGTTCTTCTGACATCAATCGTGACGGCGCAGTTCTGCTCGGTTGGACTGGTGATAATGGTGACCCGGATAACTTCCTTGCAGTGCTGATGTCTTGCGATGCAGTGGGTGGTTCCAACCGTGCGCAGTGGTGTAATAATGAATTTAATGATCTTGTTGTACAAGCGAAACAGGTATCTGACGTAGATGAACGCACAAGACTTTATGAGGAAGCTCAGGTAGTATTCAAACGTGAGGCGCCTTGGGCAACTATTGCGCATTCCCTTGTCTCTGAGCCGATCAGTGTTCGTGTTGAAAACTACAAGATTGATCCGTTTGGTGGCCATTACTTCTATGGCGTAGATCTGAAGTAGAAATAATTTTCCGCTGGACAATTTGTATCCCGGCGATGTATTCGCCGGGATACTTTTTTGGAAAAGTCTTCCATACCGCAAGTGGTGGCTTGCGGATAAACAATCCTCTGATTGGTGTGACTGAAGTATGCTTCGTCTCATATTAAAAAAACTGGGTTTGCTCATCCCGACCTTTATCGGGGTTACCTTGACCTCGTTCTTCTTCATTCGCCTGCTGCCAGGCGATCCAATTCTGCTTTTGGCTGGCGAACGCGGTGTAAGCCCTGAGCGCTATCAAGAACTTATGGTGCAGTTCGGCTACAATGAACCGATCTGGCAACAGTATTTCACTTACTTGGGCAATTTGGTTCAAGGGGATCTTGGCGTATCTATTGTCACAAAACAGCCTGTTCTTCAGGAGTTTATGACGCTCTTCCCGGCAACGGTAGAGCTTGGCCTCTGTGCAATTCTGTTTGCAATCGTCGTGGGGCTGCCTGCTGGTATTATCGCAGCTGTAAAGCGCGGTAAGGCACTGGACCACACTGTTATGACAACAGCGTTGGCCGGTTATTCCATGCCAATCTTCTGGTGGGGCCTGCTGCTGATCATCTTCTTCTCCGGCATTTTGGGGTGGACACCTGTTTCAGGTCGTATCTCTCTGTTGTACTGGATTGAGCCTGTTACAGGCTTCATGTTGATCGACACATTGCTCTCAGATGAGCCTGGTGCATTCACCTCGGCTGTAAGCCATCTGATTCTCCCAACCATTGTTCTGGGCACTATTCCACTGGCAGTTATTGCGCGTCAGACGCGCTCTGCCATGTTGGAAGTTCTGGATGAAGATTATGTGCGTACTGCACGTGCAAAAGGTCTCTCCAACTTCCGTGTGGTCGGCATTCATGCTCTGCGTAATGCGCTCATTCCGGTCATCACCATTATTGGTTTGCAGATCGGCGTGCTGTTTGGCGGCGCAATCCTGACTGAGAGCATCTTCTCCTGGCCGGGAATCGGCAAATGGATGGTTGATAGTATTTTCCGTCGTGACTACCCGGTTGTGCAGGGCGGTCTTTTGATGATTGCTGCAATCGTCATGATCGTGAACCTGATTGTAGACCTGATGTACGGTCTGGTTAATCCGAAAATTCGGCATACGGAGTAAATCATGGCTGACGTGACACAAAATTCCGGACCGGATACCCGGTTTGAACTTATCGTCAATTTCTGGAGACATTTCCGCACCAACAAAGGGGCTGTTGCGGGTCTGATCTTCTTCCTGACGCTTGTTGTTATTGCTCTGGGGGCAAGTGTTTTTGCACCTCACTCACCAATCGAACAGTACCGTGATGCACTGCTTCTGCCACCTGCGTGGCAGGAAGGTGGAAGCTGGTCTTACGTTCTTGGCACAGACGCTGTGGGTCGTGACCTGCTGTCTCGCCTGATTTACGGCAGCCAGTTCTCGCTCTTCATTGGTGTGGTGGTTGTATCTGTTGCGCTTGTTGTTGGTGTGTGTCTCGGTCTGGTGGCCGGTACGTTTGGTGGTTGGGTTGATACCATCATCATGCGTATCATGGACATCATTCTGGCATTCCCGTCCTTGCTGTTGGCTTTGGTGCTTGTTGCTATTCTCGGCCCATCGCTCCTTAATGCGATGATCGCGATTGCGATTGTGCAGCAGCCATACTATGTGCGTCTCACCCGAGCATCAGTGATGTCCGAAATGAGCCGTGAGTATGTGATGGCCGCGCGTGTTTCCGGTGTTGGTACTCTGCGTCTGATGTTCGTGACTGTGCTGCCAAACTGTATGGCTCCACTCATCGTGCAGGCAGCGCTCTCATTCTCCACCGCGATCCTTGATGCAGCGGCTCTGGGCTTCCTCGGTATGGGTGCTCAGCCACCTCAACCAGAATGGGGCACGATGCTTGCTGAATCCCGCGAGTTCATCCTGCGTGCGCCGTGGGTTGTCACCTTCCCAGGTATTGCGATTTTAACCACAGTGCTGGCGATCAACTTGATCGGTGATGGTCTGCGTGACGCTCTCGATCCTAAGCTGAAGAGGAGCTGACGATGGCCCTTCTTGAAATTGAAAACCTAACGGTTGAATTCGACACGGTTGATGGACGTTTCCGGGCTTTGGATGGTGTGAGCTATTCCGTAGATCCAGGTGAAGTTCTCGCTGTTGTGGGTGAAAGTGGATCTGGTAAATCTGTAGCCATGTTGGCTGTTATGGGCCTGCTGGCCAATAATGGACATCTATGGGCGGACAAGCTGGAGTTCGAAGGAATTGACCTTCTGACCATGTCTGCAAAAAAGCGCCGCGAGATCATTGGTAAAGACATTTCCATGATCTTCCAGGAGCCAATTGCAAGCTTGAACCCGTGCTTCACTGTCGGTGCTCAGATTGATGAGACCCTCAAAGAGCACACCACAATGAGCCGCGGTGAACGTAAAACCCGTGCGATTGAGCTGCTCGACTCCGTTGGGATGCCTGAATCTGCGAAGGCACTGAAAAAGTACCCACACCAGATGTCTGGTGGTCAGTGCCAACGTGTGATGATTGCCATGGCAATTGCGTGTAAGCCAAAGTTGCTGATCGCTGATGAGCCAACAACTGCGCTCGACGTGACCATTCAAAAGCAGATCCTCGATCTGCTCCTTGATCTGCAGCATGAAAGCGGCATGGGCCTGATCATGATCACCCATGACATGGCGGTGGTTGCAGAAACAGCTGACCGTGTGGTGGTTCAGTACAAAGGCAAGAAGATGGAAGAGGCAGATGTTCTCTCACTCTTTGAAAGCCCAAAGAACCCGTACACTAAGGCTCTGCTTTCCGCGCTTCCTGAAAACGCAACAGGCGATCGTTTGCCAACGGTCTCTGATTTTCACCTCGGCGATGAAGGAGCTGCATAATGGCTGACGATATCATCCTCGAAGCGCGCAATCTGGTTCGCGAATACCGGACCAAAGAAGGTCTCTTCGGAAAAGAGCATGTTAACCGTGCTCTGAAGGGCATCAGCTTTAGTCTGGAACGCGGCAAAACGCTTGCTGTGGTGGGAGAATCAGGCTGTGGCAAGTCCACACTGGCGCGTATTCTGACCTTGATCGATCCGGCAACCTCAGGCGAGCTCCTCATTGAGGGCAAGCCGATCAACATCTCAAAGGAAAAGTTGTCCAAGGACATGCGCTCCAAGGTGCAGATCGTGTTCCAGAACCCGTATGGGTCTTTGAACCCGCGCCAGCGTGTTGGTGACGTTCTCACTGAACCTTTGATGATCAACACTAACTTGTCTCCAGCTGAACGCCGTGACAAGGCGATGGAAATGCTGGTCAAAGTCGGTCTTGGTCCTGAGCATTTCAACCGCTATCCGCACATGTTTTCTGGCGGTCAGCGTCAGCGTATCGCGATTGGTCGTGCACTGGTTCTCAACCCGTCACTCCTCATTCTTGATGAGCCTGTTTCAGCGTTGGACTTGTCCGTTCAGGCCCAGATACTCAACTTGCTTGCGGATTTGCAGGACGAGTTCAATCTGACCTACTTGTTCATCTCCCACGATTTGTCTGTGGTGCGCTACATCGCGAACAAGGTCATGGTGATGTATTTTGGTGAAGTGGTGGAATATGGCACACGCGACGAAGTGTTTGGAAACCCTCAGCATGAGTATACTCAGACACTGTTCAACGCGACGCCTCAGGCAGATGTCGCCCACATCAAAGCGCGGCTTGCTGCTTCTCACTAAGTTGATTGTGTAATTTGAAAAATGAAAGGGCGGTTCCCAGTGGGGAGCCGCCCTTTGTCATTTCATTAACGATTTTCCCAATTCAGTGCGATGTTGAAACAATTTCTTTGAAAAATGCGCAATTAAGAGGAGATTTTACCGAGAATTACGTATATGGTACTCCCGTTTGCAGCTGTTGCATATGGGGTGTGCTGGGGAGGGCACAATGCAGCGGAGGGAGGTATTTTGTGCTCTATCCGCGCTATTTCTTCCTGAAATCATTCTGAACATGGCTTCTTCTTTGAGAAGAGGTTCGTAGGCTTGAGGTGAGCCTGCGGTGTGGCGCTGCAAAATCCTATGAGAAGAACTGCATCAAGCAGCTTCGATAAATGATCAAAGGCCTTGGCTTTTGCATTCACTTTAGGTGATTGGGGACACGAGAAATGAAAAAATCAATTCTTATGGGCAGTGTGTTGGCTGCAACAATGGCGTTTGCTGCACCAGGCATGGCCAAAACACTGGTATACTGCTCAGAAGGTTCTCCTGAGGGCTTCACACCAGCGCTCTACACAGCAGGCACAACATTTGATGCGTCTTCCCGCCAGATCTTCAACAAACTGGTTGAGTTTGAGCGCGGTACAACAAGCATTGCTCCGGCACTGGCTGAAAGCTGGGACGTATCTGAAGATGGTAAGGAATACACCTTCAAGCTGCGTAAGGGCGTAAAATTCCACACCACCAAAGACTTCACTCCAACGCGTGATTTCAACGCGGACGACGTGATCTTCTCCTTCGACCGTCAGGGCAACAAAGAAAACCCATATTTCGGCGTTTCCGGCGGTAACTACGAATACTTCAACGCAATGTCCATGCCTGATCTCATCAAAGAGATCGTGAAGGTAGACGACTACACTGTGAAGTTCGTTCTGACCCGTCCAGAAGCTCCGATGATCGCAAACCTTGCGATGGATTTTGCTTCCATTCACTCTGCTGAATATGCAGAGAAGATGATGAACAATCAGGATGCATTCGATCAGAACCCTGTAGGCACCGGCCCATTCCAGTTGGTTGGCTATCAGAAAGATGCGATCATTCGCTATAAAGCAAACCCGGATTACTGGGCTGGCAAAGCACCAATCGACAATCTGGTATTCGCGATCACTCCTGATGCATCCGTTCGCTATCAGAAGCTGAAAGCTGGCGAATGTCATGTGATGACTTATCCAAACCCTGCTGACATTGCAGCAATGAAGGAAGATCCATCGATCAACCTCATGCAGCAGGAAGGTCTGAACGTTGGGTATCTGGCATACAACACCCAGCAGGCGCCTTACGACAATCCAAAGGTGCGTAAAGCGCTGAACATGGCTGTCAACAAGCAGGCAATTCTGGGTGCGGTGTTCCAGGGTGCTGGTAAAGTCGCTTCCAACCCAATTCCGCCAACCATCTGGTCTTACAATGCAGACCTTCAGGATGATAAATATGATCCGGTTGCTGCAAAAGCTGCTCTGGAAGCGGAAGGCGTTAAAGATCTGAAGATGAAGATCTGGGCGATGCCTGTTCAGCGTCCATACAACCCGAACGCACGTCGTATGGCTGAAGTTATTCAGGGCGACTTCGCGAAGGTTGGTGTTGACGTTGAGATCGTTTCCTACGAGTGGGGTGAGTACCTGAAGCGCTCTAAAGAGCTGGACCGTGACGGTGCTGTTCTGCTCGGCTGGACTGGTGACAATGGTGACCCGGACAACTTCCTCGCAGTTCTTCTTGGCTGTGACGGTGTTGGTGGTTCCAACCGCGCTCAGTGGTGTAACGCTGAATTTGAAGACCTGATCCAGAAAGCGAAAGTAACTGCTGACGTTGCTGAGCGTACCAAGCTCTATGAGCAGGCACAGGTGGTCTTCAAGCGTGAAGCTCCATGGGCAACCATCGCTCACTCTGTTGTTTCTGAGCCTATCTCTGTGAAGGTTGAAAACTACAAGATCGATCCATTCGGTGGTCACATCTTCTACGGCGTTGACCTCAAGTAATTCAGAGTTCTCTCTGGAATACGAAAAGCCCCGGCCATGTGCCGGGGCTTTTTTGTTTTTGTATGCGGGTGTGTAAAAACTTACCCCCCTGGCTCGAAATCATGCCCATACTAAGCGCATGCCTACGTAACGGGCTACTGGCGGAGCGACCGTCAGTATGTCGTAGGTTGGGCGGGGCTTCTGGAAGACGTAACGCAC
>NZ_LMCK01000009.1:0-64028 GCF_001623165.1 Pseudovibrio sp. WM33 | reverse complement strand
TAAGTGTGGCGGGCTTGTTTTCGACAAGGATTTGTCTACTGACGATCCAGTCCGGTCAGCTGGTTGAAGACTGCCTGATTTACTCGGACACCTTCTGTTTGCTCCAGCTGAGAGATGAACTGGTTGAGCAAGGAGCTTTCCAGTGCGCCTGTCAGCTGAGTGTCAATGCGCTGCACGTTTTCAGATTCTGTCATGAAGGCTGGAGACGTCGTGTCGGTTAGGACAAGAAGAATGCGGTCTTCGTTGTTGCCAGGAACCTGAGAGGCGGTGCCTTTTGGTCCGGAAAATGCTGCAGTTACAGCAGAGCCGGAAAGCTCCGCGATGCCGCCGTTGCGGGTGAACGGAGCGGATGTAGCTGTTGTCAGACCTTCGGCCGTTGCGACTTCGGAAAGAGGCTTTCCTGCTTCGACTTCTGCGATCAAGGCTTGAGCTTTTTCTTCCAGTAGCTCTGCCGTGCGGTTGGCAGTCCAGTCAGCAGTCACGGCTTCTTTCACTTCAGAGAGTTCTCTGTCGCGGGAAGGGGTGACATTTTTCACTTCGTACCACAGGTGACCTGTACGGCCGATTTCCAGTGGATCATTTTCAACGCCAACATCGGTAGAAAAGACTGCTGTGGTCAGTGCGCTTGCTTGTGGAAGATCAACAGTTTCGCCCGCTTCGTTTTTGCCGGAAGCGTCAAATGAAGGTGTGTTGATCAGAGCCAGATCAAAGCGCTCAGCGATTTCTTCAAAGGTGCTGCCGCCTGCGCGTGCGTCTTCGACTTCGTTGAAGAGGTCTTCTACTTCATCGGCTGCGTTTGCCTGAGCAACGACACCGCGTAGTTCATCTTTAACGTCTTCCAGAGGCTGTACTGCAGCTGCCTTGACCTCTTTGGCAAAGAGGACCGCGTTGGTGAACTGGCCTTCAACCACGTTGCTTGCCTGACCTTCTTTGAGAGCAAAAGCTGCATCTGCAATTTTTTGATCAAGGAAGCCGGATTTGTTCATGAGGCCGAGATCGACATCTTTTTCGGTCAGATCGCGTTCATTCATGAGGTCTTCAAAGGTCTTGCCGGACTCCATCTCAACAACAGCGGCTTCTGCTTCCTGTTTGGTTGGGAAGGAAATCTGGAAGATGCGGCGATGTTCCTGAGACTGATAGCGGTTTTTGGTGCGCTCATATTCCTGAGCGAGTTCCGCTTCAGTCACATTTTCCGGCTTTGCAATCTTGTCTGCTGTCAGCTCGATCAAAGTGGCACTGCGGTATTCAGGTGCTTTGTAGTTGCCTTTGTTCTCTTCAAAAAACGCAGCGAGCTCTTCGTCAGTCGGAGCTGGAACATTTGTCAGAGAGCTCTGTGGCAGCACGAGGTACTCAACAGTGCGCTCTTCCATTGCGTATTTGTCGAAGGCTTCGAGCATTGCTTTAGGCACAACGATGCCGCCGATAACAGCTTCTGCAAGCTGCTGACGCTCTGCGACGAGCTGTTGCTGCATCACGAATTCGTCTTCGCTTATGCCCAGATTATAAAGTACCTGGCTCAAGCGATTACGATCGTAGCCATTTACACCCTGAAATGCTGGTGTTTCCTGAATTGTTTTGACAATAGCTTCATCAGATACACCGATGCGCAGCTGTGATGCTTCATAATCAAGCGCAGCTTCGGCGATGAGGCGGCCCAGAACCTGAGCTGGTACGCCAAATGCAGCGGCCTGTTCCTGAGTGACAGGCTGGCCGACGCGGCGTGACAGCTGGTCGAGCTCGCGTGAATAAGCTCGTTGGAAATCCTGAGCCGAAATTTCTTTGTCGCCAACTGAGGCAACAGATGTGGAGCCGATTCCAGTAAAGACGTCAGCGATCCCCCAAACTGCAAAGCTGAGGACCAGAAGGCCGATCAGGATCTTTGCAAACCAGGAACCTACGCTATTACGCAGCGCGTCGAGCATAATTTTATCCGTTCTCTTGTTGAAGGCGAGGGACAGTCTCCCCGCGCACACATGCAAGGCCGCCGGATAATAGTGTTCCTTTCGCCCTGGGGCAAGTTTACACGCCATAAAGGCTGTGAGATTCGACAGGAGATACGAAGTTCATCGTACTAGCGGTAATCCGCTATGGGACTTAAGTGTTTTTTCTGCTAGTGAGCACACATTCCATTTGGGAATTTGGAATTCATATTTGGGGAACGGATCAAATGACTAATCGGCCACTTGTTGCTGGTAACTGGAAAATGAATGGCACCAAGGCTTCAGCTGCAGAGCTGGAAGCTATGGGCGCGGGATACGACTCAGCACTTGCCGAAAATGTAGAGCTTCTGATTTGTCCACCTGCATTGCTGGTTGCGCAGTTGGCTTCCCAAGACAAAATTGCGATTGGCGCACAGAACTGCCACGCAAATGAGAGCGGTGCGCATACTGGCGATATTTCTGCGGAAATGATCCGTGATGCAGGCGGCAAGTTTGTGATTGTTGGTCACTCCGAGCGGCGCGAAGATCATGGCGAATCTGATGCGGACGTTTGTGAGAAGGCTGAAGCTGCTTACCGCGCTGACCTTGTTGCTATTGTTTGTGTTGGTGAAGTTGAGAGCGAGCGCCGCGCGGGTACAACGCTTGACGTGGTTACCAAACAGGTTCTGGGTTCAGTACCAGCAGGCGCAACTGCCGAAAACACTGTAATTGCTTATGAGCCTGTTTGGGCGATTGGCACTGGATTGACGCCAACTCCAGCAGACGTTGCTGAGGTTCACGCTTCTATTCGCGCGACTCTCATCAAGCAGTTTGGTGGTGATGTTGGCGGTAAAATGCGCATCCTTTATGGTGGCTCTGTTAAGCCTACCAATGCAAAAGAGCTGCTTGCGGTTGAAAACGTTGATGGTGCTCTGGTTGGCGGTGCAAGCCTGAAAGCCACGGATTTCCTTGGAATTGCCGAAGCTTATCGCGGCTAATAATAGCCGGTTTTTTATAATATTCTTAGCAGTCCACCAATTTGCTGCGCCTTTAGGGTAGAAAGGCGCAGCAAATTCGGTTAGAAGGCCGACTAACGAATTCATTAAACCTACGGATACCTATGGAAACCGTTCTGATTGTTATCCACCTGATGGTCGTCGTGGCGCTAGTAGCACTGGTTCTACTGCAGCGCTCTGAAGGCGGCGCATTGGGTATTGGCGGCGGTGGCGGCGGTGGTGTGATGAGCAGCCGCGGCACAGCTAATGTGCTGACTCGCGGTACTGCGATTCTTGCTGTCTGCTTCTTTGCTACTTCACTCGCTCTTTCTCTGTTGGCTCGTTATGACGAGCGTCCAGGCTCTCTGCTTGATCAGGTTCCTGCCGGTTCAGCAACGCAGGGTACAGAAGGGGGCGCTGGCAATGGTCTTCTTGACCAGCTTCAGCAGCAAAGTCAGCCAACTGGCCCGCAGGTTCCACCTGCTCAGTAATCTGCTGTAAAGCAGAAACAGTTGAAATATACGTCTGACGGCACCGCACACTTGTGCAGTGTCCGTCATTCGTGCGTTCAGACATAACTCAATTATCCAGGGTATTGGATTATCAGGCACCCACCAAGGCGTGCTTCCCTATTTGATAAATTCCACCCTTTCAAACGTGGTAGCGATCCATGGCACGGTACATATTCATCACCGGTGGTGTTGTTTCTTCTCTTGGGAAGGGACTTGCCTCCGCAGCTCTTGGTGCGGCTTTACAGGCGCGCGGATATAAGGTTCGGCTCCGTAAACTCGATCCTTATTTGAACGTTGATCCGGGTACTATGAGCCCTTACCAGCATGGTGAGTGTTATGTGACCGATGATGGCGCAGAGACCGATCTGGATCTTGGCCACTACGAGCGTTTCACGGGTCGTCCGGCAAATAAGCAAGACAACATTACCACTGGTCGTATTTATCAGGACATTATTGCGAAGGAACGCCGCGGTGATTACCTTGGCGGTACCGTGCAGGTGATTCCTCATGTGACTGACGCGATCAAGAACTTCGTGCTGGATGGCAACGAAGGGTATGATTTCGTGCTTTGTGAGATTGGTGGCACCGTTGGTGACATCGAAGGACTGCCGTTCTTTGAAGCCATTCGTCAGCTGGGCAATGATTTGCCGCGCGGACAGGCTGTTTACATCCACCTGACACTGCTGCCTTACATTGCAAGTGCTGGTGAAATGAAGACCAAGCCGACACAGCACTCTGTTAAAGAGCTGCGTTCTATCGGTATTCAGCCAGACATTCTTATGGTGCGCTGTGATCGCCAGATCCCTGAGAATGAGCGTCGTAAGCTTTCCCAATTCTGTAACGTACGCGAAGAAGCTGTTATTCCGGCATATGATGCGAAGAGCATTTATGAAGTGCCGCTGGCCTACCATAAGGAAGGCCTTGATGAGCAGGTTCTGGATGCGTTTGGTATCACAGGTGCTCCGGCTCCAGATCTTTGCCGCTGGGAAAGCATCGTCAATTCTCTGTTCAATCCAGAGGGTGAAGTCACCATTGCGATTGTTGGCAAGTACACTGTTCTCAAAGACGCATATAAGTCCTTGATTGAAGCGCTTGTACATGGCGGAATCTCGAATGGCGTGAAGGTCAATCTTGAGTGGATTGAATCTGAAACATTTGAGAAGGAAGACCCAAGCGAGTTCCTTGCTAATGTGAACGGTATTCTGGTTCCTGGTGGTTTTGGTGAGCGCGGCTCTGAAGGCAAGATTGCTGCTGCACATTATGCGCGTGTGAACAACATTCCTTACTTCGGTATTTGTTTTGGTATGCAGATGGCTGTTGTTGAAGCCGCGCGTAACCTTGCAGGTATTGCTGATGCGAGCTCTACCGAGTTTGGTCCAGCCAAAGAGCCAGTTGTTGGTTTGATGACTGAATGGACACGCGGTAACGAGAAAGAGCAGCGTCAGGCGGAAGGCGATCTGGGCGGTACCATGCGTCTTGGTGCTTATGATGCAGTTCTGAAAGCTGACAGTAAGATTGCTGCGATCTACGATTCCACAGAAATCTCCGAACGCCACCGTCACCGTTATGAAGTGAACATCGGGTATCGTGAGAAGCTTGAAGAAGCTGGTCTGATTTTCGCCGGTACGTCTCCAGATGGTGTTCTGCCTGAAACGGTAGAGATCGATGACCATCCTTGGTTCATTGGTGTTCAGTACCATCCAGAACTGAAATCACGCCCGTTTGAACCGCATCCGCTGTTCTCCTCCTTTGTAGGTGCTGCGCGCGATAATAGCCGTCTGGTTTAATCGGACCTTTTGGGGGAAATACTTTGACCAAGGGAATTGACCATATTGTTCTTGCTGTAAACTCTTTGCGGGATGCTGCAGGGCTTTGGGAACAGCTCGGATTTAAGGTGACGCCAACTGCGCGTCATCCTTGGGGTACTGAAAACCGCCTCGTTCAGCTGAATGGCAGTTTTCTTGAGGTTTTGGCGATTGGCGAAAACGCTGAACTGACAGAACCAAGTGAAGGTGTTTTCTCTTTCGGAGTGTTCAATCGCGATTTCCTGCTGAAGGGAGAAGGTGCTTCCATGTTCGTGATGGATAGCACGAGCGCGGCGGACGACCGTGAAGCATACACTGCTGCCGGTCTTCCTGAGTATGCGCCATTCTCCTTTGAGCGGATTGCTGTTTCTCCTGAGGGCGAAGAACGTCAGGTTGCTTTTGATTTGACGTTTACGGCAGATCCCCTCAGCACGGAGCTTGGCTTTTTTACTTGCCATAACAAGTTTCCAGAAAACTTCTGGAAGGCAGAGTATCAATCCCACCCGAACACTGTGCGCGATCTGAGCGAAGTCATCTTTGTTGCTGACGACCCTGCTGATCATCATGAATTCCTGAAGGCGTTTATTGGTGAGCGTACTGCACGGCTCTCCAGTCTTGGTGTCGAGATTGAAACGTCTCGCGGGGTAGTCAAAGTTCTTTCTCCGAGTGCCTATGAGAGCCTTTATGGGGTTAAAGCTCCAGCTAATCGGGCAGGCCTTAAATTGGTGGCCCTAGGCTTTTTGGCTGCGAATCTGGAGAGCTTTGGTAAATATGCTGAAGCGCTTGGTGGACGCAAATCCAATGATTTCTGGGTGATTGAGCCAGAACGAATGGCCGGTGTTGCCGTGATTTGCAGCTGATCCTTTTTAAACTCCGAGGCTATCGCTTTCGGGGCTTTTATTTGTGCTGAGCCTGGTGAGTTATGCAGTGACAATGAGTGGTGCCTGATTTTCATCCACGATGAGCTCCAATTGAGCTGGAGGCGACGAAAACTCCATGACCTGTACTATGTTGTGGTTCGTTCCAGCTCCATCCTGATCAAAACTCAGAACGCCTCCTGATAGCTGGAAGTAGTCTCCCACATTTTGCTGCGTGACTTGTTCTGATCCAATCAATTCTGTCACATCCAGCCGATCAGCATCATCTCCAGATGAATCGTAGTCAGTGATGAGATCTGCAATTGTGAGATTGGAGAGATCGAGCACAAATGTATCGCTGTCGGCTCCACCTTCAAGTGTGTCCCTGCCACCCATTCCTGCAATCTTGTCTCGCCCTTCCATGCCGGAGATGTGATCGTCACCGTCGAGACCTTTGATCAGCTCGCTGGTTTGCGTCCCTGTCAGCACATCATCCCCGGATGTGCCAAGTATGGGCGATGCTGCCTGCTTGATGGAAATGAGATGGCTGTCCGTATCTGTATCGCCATCCCCATCTTCAACTGAAATGAAAAACTGCAGTGTTTGGTTTTGGGGAAAGTCCAGCCCCGTGTCGGCTGTAAACTCCCATGTGCCATCGGAATGGATGGTAAGTTCACCTTGCTGCGTGTTCAGCGTGGTTTGTGTGTTAGGAGCCAGATTGACGATGTGTTGGTCGTTTACGTCCGTGTAGACAGTCACTTGCGCGTATCCATCAGCACCAGAGCTGAGTGAGAAGGTATCGTTGATTGTCTCTCCCTCAGTTACGACGTTCTGTGTGTCTGAGATGTCGATGTCTGGATTGTCATCTTTGATTGAGATGTTGGTGATGCCCAGAGCAGTGCTGCCGTCTGTATCCGTTGCGACAATCGGGACACCTAATATTGTGAAATCGCTGGTTCCGTTGGTCACATGCGGAAAATCTGCAAGCAGTGTGGCAGTTACTTGAACTGAACCCGTGGTTCCTGCAGCAATGGATGCGCTTATCAGGGCCAATTGAATAATGTTTTGGCCATTAATTGAGCCTGTGAATGTCTGTTTATCAGCTGAAAGCGCCCAGTTGATGGAGGTGACGACAGCGCCGCTGTCATCACGGACCTCGATACTGGATGTGTCTCCAATCGTGAAGCTTATGATATTATCAGAACCAGCTGTGAAACTCAGTGTATCACTTTGTGTTTCTGCTGTGCTTGCTGGTTTTGATCCAATTACATCTCCTGTCGGCTCATTGTTACCGACCTGATCTCCCAAAGCACTCTCATCAAGACTTAAGGCGATAATGTCGCCACCGAACGGATTTGTGCCATCGGTGATCTTGATAGTCTGGGTGTCTGACGTGGTGTCTCCATCAGCATCCGTTGCGGTGATGGTGAAGGTTTGCTCTTGCGGACCGTTGTTGTCCAGATTGGTAGCAGCTTCAAAGGAGTAAGTGCCATCCGGGTTGACGGTGAGGATACCCTTAGGCATGTCAAAGATAGCAGGGGTGTTTCCAGATAGAGAGACGGTCTGGTCGATCTCACCAGAAATGGAAACGGTGACGTCAGTAACGCCATCAGCTCCGGAAGTGAGCGACCACGTACCGTTGAGTGTGTTGCCTTCTGCGACTGAGGCTGGTGTTTCTGCAATGTCCAGCTGTGGTGCATCGTCAATGATGTTGATCTGAATGTCAGCTGTGACCATGTCTCCGTCATGGTCTGAGGCGTCTATGGTGATGCCGTTGATGTTGATAGGATCTCCGCTTGCATCATGGGGAAAGGCATCTGTCAGCGTTGCTGTGACCTTTACCGAGCCTTGTTGACCTGCTGGGATGGCTGAAGCATCCAATGCCAAAATGATAGCAGGGGTGCCGTTTATTGAACCAATAAGTTGACCATTCGAGATTGCCCAACTGATATTGAGGGCCGCATCTCCATTGGTGATAGTGATGCCTGAAGGATCACCAAATATGAATGTAGATAGGTCATCAGAGCCCGCAGTGAACGTCAGAGTGTTGGAGGTGTCTGTCTCAGCAGTGCTGGTTGGATTTGAGCCAGTGATGTTGCTTGCTGCCAGATCAGTTTGATCCTGCGTTGTATCGAGTGCTGCTTCGTTGACGATGAGGATCAGATCTACTGCTTCACCGGGCAAGTTGTCTGGTGGTGTTGGTGATGTGCCGTCGATGATGGTGATGGTCTGTGTGTCTGACGTGGTGTCTCCATCAGCATCTGTTGCGGTGATGGTGAAGGTTTGCTCTTGTGGATCGTCGTGGTCAAGATTGGTCGCTGCTTCAAAGGAGTAAGTGCCATCCGAGTTGATGGTGAGTATGCCTTTGGGCAGCGTGAACGTGGCAGAGGTGTTGCTGGAAAGGGAGATGGTCTGGTTGGCTTCTCTGGGCACTGAAATAGTGACATGGTTGACGCCATCAGCACCTGAGGCAAGGGACCAGGTGCTAGCGAGCGTGTTGCCCTCTGCGACGGTGGCTGGTGCGTCCGCAATATCAATCAGAGGAGTGTCATCGAGGATATTGATGGTGATGTCACCAGTTGCCTGATTGCCTTCTTCATTGGTCACACGGACCTTCAGGAGGTCTTGCTGCGCACTGTTGCTGTGATCACCTGAGGTGCTGAGAGTGTAGGTCCAGTTGTAGGTTCCATCTGGATTAACCGTAATAGCGTAGGTCCCATGGGAGGTTGTGATCTGGCCGCCATTGGTGACATCTACCCAGACATTTTGAATGGGATCGCAAACTTCGAGCGTCTGGAGCGGGGAGGAACCGCTTTGGATGTTCATCGGCCCAGCAGTTTGAGTGGCGGCCTGTCCTGCTGCAGTACCAGACGCGAGGCCGGACTCGTACACATCATCAGTGTTGCCTGCGAAAAAGGCAGGTGTCACTCGCGGATTGGATAGGTCTGGCGTGGATGTGGTTTGCTGGTCAGGTTCGAATGTGCCATCTCCAAATTCACGTTCGAGAACCTCTTCATTGAGCTCTGAGGGCAACAGAAGTGGGGTGATTGGGAAAGCTGGCTGGACGACGATTGAGATTGGCTCGAAGTCATTTCCGCTGCCAATGAGTTCATCGTTGGCAGGTAACGGAGACTGAGGCTCATGGTTGTCGCTTGAGGGCTCAGAAGCGCTTGGTGCACCCGATGAGGTCTCTGGACCAGCACTTGGTTCTGCGTTTCGCGCAGCTGTAAATGCTGTTTGAATTTCCTGCGCGGTGAGGAGTTGATTTTCAATCTCAATGGAAGGCGGATTGTTGCTGTGACCTTCAATGATCAGACGTGTGCCATCTGACAGGGTGATCTCGGTGGTGCCATTGGCGGTCTGGATGTCTGCAAGCTCCAAACCTGATGGCAACAGCAGAATTTCTCTGACAGGATCCCATTCCACTTCGTTAAGAAGCAGGTTCATGCCACGTGGTTGGCCATCTAACTGCGTTTCTGACGTTGTTTCAATGTTATCAGGAAGTTGGATAATGAGCTGGCTGACATTTGACGTTGTTGAACTGGCCTCTTGTTGAGATGCATTCTTCAGCCCTGGGGCCTGTTCAGGCGTTGTTTGATTGCTTGGAAGCGCTTGAGGTTCACCGGTTCTGGTATTCGGCATGCAAGGCTCCCTTTGCAAACTGGAACAGGACGTTAGCGCGCCTTTTCTGAGTGAGAAGACAACGTCTCGCTGAAATTGTGCTGCCGAATTCTAAATCAAATGGAGTTCAAATTTATATATACATTATACAATACGCATAACTGACAATATTAGAGGCCGCGTCTGTTGAGTTGAGGTTGCTATTACTTTTTGAGTTATTGATATTTATTACACTTAATTGCGTGAGGAATGACATTATATTAAAATAAAGTAAATTAAAGCTTCAGTTGCCCGGTTGTCTCAAGTATTGCGTAGAGGGCGTGTGTATGAAGTTGTTTGCGCCACTTATTCTTGGCGTTGCTGCCGTTGGCTTGTTGAGCGGAGCAGGCCACGCGATGTCTCTCAGAGATGCAGTTAACCTTACTGTCTATAGCAATCCTGAAATCGGAGAAGCGGTTTTTGACCGCAATGCGATTGGCTTTGAGCTGAAACAAGCTAAAGGCGAATGGTTGCCGCGTCTTGATCTTGAGTTTCGCGGGGGTGCCGAATGGGCTGATCGCAGTTTTACCCGTCAGCGGGATCAGTTCTTTTATGGCCCTTATGAAGTGAGAGCGACAGGTCGGCAAAAGCTTTTTGATGGATTTGCGACGACCTATGAGATTGAGCGTCAGAGAGCTCGTCTGGATGCCACGTCTTTCAGAGTTTGGGAGCGGTCTGAGTTTATCGGTCTGAGTGCGGTGCGTGCCTATGTGGAAGTTTCCCGTCTTTTTGAAGTGAAACAGTTTGCTCAACGCAATATTGCTTATCACTCCAAAGTTGCCTCGGATATGCGGGCAGGTTTGTCTCGCGGGGTTGTCTCCGTTGCAGATGTTCAGCAGGCAAGTGAAAGGGTGTTTGCTGCACGGCTTGCATTACAGGAGGTTGTTGAAGAGCTTGAACTTGCTGAAGCCACATTTATTGAGGTGGTGGGCAAGCCTGTAGGACGCTTGGGGGGCGTCCCCAGTGTTTCACGACGCATTCCTGGCACGCTTCCTGATGTTTTGAATGTAGCACGGCGGAACAATCCACTGATCGCGTTGCGCAAAGCCGATGTAGATGCTGCAAATGCGCAGATTAAGATTGCAGAGGCAGATTATTATCCAAGATTGGATCTGGAGCTTTCCTCGCGTGTTGGTGAAAACCTGAACGGATTTCCTGGCGTCAATAATCAGGCTACAGCGCTGGTTGTCATGCGTTGGAACCTCTTTAATGGCAATATCACGAAGAACAGGCGTGCTGAGCAGGTTGAGCGGGCGGGTGAGGCACGGATGAGAACGGCGCGGGCTTTTCGTGAAGTTGAGCGGGAAACGCGTGCTTCCTGGATCCGGCGTGTTGAGCTTTCCAAGCAGCTTGCAATCATCAAAAAACAGCTTTCAGCATCACAACAGCTTCTCATTTCATATGAAGGCCAGTTCACCGTTGGACAACGAACTCTGCTGGATGTTTTGGATACACAAAACACAGTCTTTTTTACTGAAGTCTCCGAGATTTCTGCCCGCTATGCGCAAACCTTTGCCAACTACCGATTGCTGGCAGCAATGGGCGGTTTGCTGGAATCGTTTGATGTTCAACCTCCTGCCCAAGCCGAAGCGGGCTATCGTAAAGTACGGGATGATGAGGAAACAGAGGGCTGGCTGCCGGGGAAAGTGTTGCCAGGCGTTTCAGCTCAGTGGGCGCGTGGGACACCTGTTGCCATGCCTAAACCGAAACAATGAGGGAGGGGATTTTGGGCAGACTTAAATTTGCAACGGGCATGAGCGGTCCTGCACTCCTCATCTGGGGGGCTGCCATGTCTCTTTCGGTATGGGCAGGAGATGCTGTCAGCGCGGACCTTGCCGTTGCGACCTCTGATTATTATCGCGGTGGTGTGTGCTACAATTTCAACCTGCGACACCCCGAGGAGCTGCACAGCGAAATTTCTGTTCGGGTACGTGATTATTTTGAGGAGGCAAATACCGTTGTTGTCTCTGCGCAGCGCAGCTCAATCGTGCAGTTGCGATTTGATTGGGCGTTGGAAACAAGAGACTGGTGTGGAGTTGCCATTGGCTACATGAAAGATGCGGTTTGGGATGATGAAGCTGTCAATCGCTGTCTTTGTTTTCGCGAATACATGAGAGAGTACTAGAGAGTATCTCCGAAAAGTGGAAACCGGTTTTCGGATAAAGATACGCAAAAACAAAGACTAAAACAGTTCATGTGTTTCAGCTTAAATGCGAACTGCTTTAGTTCAGCGGCTCATCGCCGTTCTTCTTCTCGTGTTCCAGATCAATCACACCGCGTTCAAGCGGGCCGTTGTAAAGGATGTTTTTGTTTTTATCGATCCAGACGAGAATTTCGGCAACAGCTGCAAACATGTCTTGCGGAACGAGCTCTTCAATCTCCACTTCCGCATGCAGCATACGAGCAAGCTTTACATTGGCAAAAATTGGCACGCCTGCCGCCTCAGCTTCTGTACGCATCTTAAGCGCAGTCAGATCAAGCCCTTTTGCCACCACCAATGGTACAGCAACCTCGTCGGGGCGATAGGATATGGCAACCGCGTAGTGCGTCGGATTAACCACAACAGCACTGGCTTTACGGGTGTTCTCAAGATTGTCGCTCATGAGAATTTCCTGAGAAATCCGCTTACGTTGCCCTTTAATTTCAGGACTGCCCTCAGACTCCTTGTGTTCCCGCTTCACTTCATCCTTCGTCATCTTCAGACTCTTGATGTGAGTGTGCTTCTGGAACATGAAATCAAGGATCGCCACGCCAACAAAGGCCAGAAACGATATCCCGAGGATCAGTTTCATAATCGCACCACTGATATTAGCGATGCAGGGAATGCCGCAGGAGAGCGAGTTGATGTAAGCACCAATCGCGTACTTCACGGTGAAGTAGAGCATGGTGCTGAGCAGGGCGATCTTCAGGATGGATTTGAGAACCTGCACCACCTGCTTCATGGAAAAGATGCGCTTAAACCCTTCGCCTGGACTGATCTTGCTCAGCTTGGGCATGATACTGTCAACGGCCCAGAGAAAGCCAAACTGTACAAAATTCCCAAAGATCCCTGCCGCAATAGCAACACCAATCAGCGGCAGCACAATGTCCATGAAGGTCGAAAAAACACCAAATACCCCCTCTCCGGCGGAAGAAGAAAAGTCTCGCCGTGCCGCCAGACTGGCCATGTCATCCATCAGGCCAACCAACTTGGAGAAATTTCGGTCCCACGCAAACCAGAGATAAGCAATCACCGCGAACAGCGAGATGGTGGTTGTGACCTCAGTACTCTTGGCCACCTGCCCTTTTTCACGAGATTCACGTTCTCGTTTGGGGGTGGGAAGTTCGGTTTTTTCACCAGAAGTCTCCCCACTCATGGACGGACCTCAAGCTTTTGATCCTGATAGATGTCCTTGCCTTTTTCAAAGATCCCGAAGATCTCGTCCGTAAACAGCTTCAGCTCAATCTGGTGCTCGGCAGCTTCTGGCAGCAGGAATGATAGATAGAACGTCAGCAGAATGACGGCCACGCCACTCTTGATCGGCATGGCAAGAATGAACACCTGAATTTGCGGATCAAACCGGCTGATAATCGCCAGTGCAAACTCTGCAAGGAACATCAGGATCACCAATGGTGCAGCCATAACAAACATCAGGCGCATCGCATTGTCGAAGATCGACAGGATCAGCTCCGGGAAATCCTCTGGCAGAACAGGAATAAACTCTGTCACCGGAAAGATCATGTAGGAGTTATAAACCAGTGTCAGGATGAAGAAGAACCCTGGCGTCAGGAAGAGATAGAGAATGAACGCACGGGAGAACAAATCCCCGACGGGCGAGCTCTCGTTCCCCAGCATGGGATCAATACTGGAGGCAACCGCAGCACCGCGCTGGTTGTCAATCAACGTCCCGGCGGACTGGACGGCCCAAAGCAGACAAGAGATCGTATAGCCAATCAGAAACCCGATGGCATACTCCTTGAAGAAGTAGACAACAAACATCGATCCAGTTGGCGAAAATCCGTCCACATACTGCAGGTTATAGGGGTACAGCGGGATCGCAATCACCATCACAACCACATTACGCGCCATGCGCGACATCAACGTGGCATTGAAGATCTGTGATGTTGCAAACACCGCAAAAATGCGCGGAAACGTCAGCAACAAAACAAGAAATGCATCACGATGAACTGTGGTGATCTCCGCAAGCAGGTTCATTGGCGTTACCTGACCAAGGTCGGGAAATCATCAAACAAGGCCTGCGTAAAGCCAATGGTCTCCGAGCCAAGAAAGCTGGACATCATGAACAGCGTCAGCGCCACGGCGATCAGCTTGACCCCAAACTGGATTGTCTGCTCCTGCATCTGCGTCAAAGCCTGCAACAGCGACACGGCAAGGCCGACAAGCGAGGCAACAATGATTGGCGGCAAAGACAGCATCATCACAAGGATCATCGCCTCGGAAATGCGGTAGACGGCGTCTTCAGGGGACATAAGCTACTCCTCTCACATTTCCGGCTAAACGTAGGTCTTGATGAGGCCAAGGATCAGACGCGACCACCCATCCACCGCCACAAACAGGAAGAGTTTAAACGGCAGGGAAATCGTCAGCGGCGACACCATCATCATACCCATCGCAAGCAGGATGTTGGAAACAACAAGATCAATCGCAAGGAACGGCAGATACAGCAGGAACCCGATCTCGAAGGCCTCACGCAACTGCGAAACCGTATAGGCTGGCAGTAGGATCGCAATGCTGTCCTCTGTCATGCTTGCAGAGATATCCGCAGGCCACAGCTGACGCGAGGCCTCAAGGAAAAACGCCTTTTCCTTACTGTCCGCATGCTTGGCCAGAAAATCCTCAAGCGGCCCCTTCGCGGCAACAAAGGTCCTCTTCATCTCCTCCACCGTGGTGATGGAGTAGTTCCCTTGCTCTACGATCTCAAATGTCTGCAAAAAGACCGGCAGCATGATGTAGCCGGACAAAATGATAGCCAGCGCATTCAACGCCATATTAGGCGGAATCTGTTGCACGCCAAGCGCGTTACGCACCAGCAGCAGCACCACCGAAAGCTTGATAAAGGATGTGGCGACGATGGCCAGAAACGGAACAAGGGCCACAACCACAAGCACTAATATGAGCGAGAATGGATCAGACGTCATCAGCAAATCTCAGATTGGGCGCCTTTGGGCACCTCTGGTTATGTTAGGCTTTGGCGTGACCGAAAGCAGCTTTAAAGGCCGGTGCCCCGGTCAGTTTTAGAAATGCGCAGCGCGACCCGTTCATCAATCTGCACCAGATGCCCCTTGGCAATGCGCTTGCCCGCAGCACGCACATAAACCGGTGTCTCTTCATTAAGTGCAGGCACATCAATGTTCACCAGAGATCCCGCCACCCAGCTTTCCAGCTCAGCAATAGAGATCTCGCGCTCATCAACTTCAAACCGCACAGGCACTGTCATCTGCGACAGATCAATGGAGCCAATCTCCTCAGCAACACTCGCCTGCTCTGCATTCGCTTCTTCGGTTAACTCACTCATACCGTTCACACTCTCAATTCGTTCGCAGCCCCATCCCTGCTCAACCAGCACCAGATGATGGCGGCTCAGCGGCCCGTCCACGGTGATGCGTTGCCCCAGCGCAGGCGCATCCAGCACCACCAGATCTCCAATGCGCAGACTGGAAACTTCAGCGGTTGACAAAGGTGCTTCACACAGCGTCAGGCAGATGGAGGTGTTCAACTGTTCACGCACCGCGCGCCACGCAGGCTGCGCAGTCAATGGTAAATCTCCAAGGAAACTGGAGAGCGCATCAGGCCGCACACCAACTTTGGCCAGCACAGGCGCACCGCCAATTTCGCCATACCGGACAGCAAACCAACTCAGTTGCTCCAGTTCACGCGCTGGCAACAAGGCAGAAACAGGCTGCAACGGCAGCTCACTCTGGATCTTCCTAAAGTCAGCAGGCAACTCATTGCGCAAGTTAGAAACAATGCCTTCAACCAGAGCATTGCGAAGTCCGTCTTCCAGCTCAAGAACATCCGCATAAGCGAGCGGCACATTCAGCTGTGCAGCAAACGGAAAGTCCTCAAGCACCAGCAGAGCTGTTGCACCAGATGCACTGCGCAGCACACTCCCTTGCGCAAACGAGGACGGCGCATCGCTCACCTGAAAGTTTAGCGTATGTGTGCTCTCAACCGTAATGTCCTGCTCCGCATAGCTCAAAGCTGCGTTCCAGTAGGCCAACGGGTCTGTTTTGGATTGATAATTCAAGGATGTCATGAGCTCGTGCTGTTCCCCGCAAAGATGGAGGACAGACCTCCCATTGAAGACGAACCAGCATCAACACTTTCAATCTCCTGCTGTTCCAGTCGATCAAGAATGCGGATTTTCCGGTCAGGAAACCGTTGCTGCAAGGTGCTCATAAGCCCCTGCGCTGCGGCTTGAACTTCACCAGCAACCCGGTCACCACTCGCGCGCTCCAGCACAACAGCCAGACCGCCTTGCGTTGTCATCAGTTTCAGTCCGGCAAGACCAAACCTGTTTGCATCAAGGGTCAGGCTCAAGACGCGCCCGTCGCTTTTGTCTGCCATGGCCTCTGTGCGCATAGCCTGTTCAATCTGGTTCGCAATCGCACTCATCGCCTTATCAACCCGCGCCTCAGTACTAACCTGACGCACGGAGCTGAACAGCTCGGACGGATTGGAAACGGAAATACTGCGGGCTTCAGCGGGATCAGAGGCTGCTAGCAACCGCGCGTGGCTCAAATCAAGCGGATCAGTCTGTCCCTGCTCGGAACCTTCACCGTCTTCCTGAAAAGCGCCCTTTCCTTGGACCGGAACAGACTTGCCTTCAGCGCTGCGCAGCTGTTCCTGAAACAGGCTGACATCCTGCCGGTTCAACCCATCAGAGAACCTGTTGCCCTGCTGTTTGCCAGACATTTTGCCATGTTCACGAGGTTGCTTGCCACGTATATTTTCAAGATTTTGCTGCTGCTCAAGTGGCTGCGAACCCTGAGAAACTTTCATAATTCCACTTGCCTTCGCCCGGAAAACTGCTCCTCGATCTCCTGCTCCTCCGCAGCCTCCATCAAGGCATTGGTCTCAACCCGAAGATCATCCGCAACCTTTCCATACTTATCTTTGATGCGAAGTGCTTTTTGATACTCAAGGCGGGCAGCATCCGCATTTTTAAGCGCGCGATCATAAACATAGGCCGCGCGTTCCGCTGCGTCCTCCAGCTTTTTGACCGCGCTTTCAAGAATCTGCGCCTGCTCTTTCACTTTATCGAGATCATCCGTTGAAATGACCTTCTTGATGATCTCCAGATAAAGCGCATCCTGCTTGGCTGGCAGCGCGGCACGTTCATCTGCCGCAACTTGCCGCTTTTGCTCCAGCTGCTCTTTGGCACGCCGAACTTTCTCCAACTCAGCGTTGAGCGTCCGTTGAGCTTTCTGCTCCTTAAGAGTTTTGACGAGATGAAGTTTTTTGATTTGGTTGATCACGCAACAGTGCTCTTCAATTTGCTCAAGGCCTCATCAAAGCCATTGAACTCATCAGTACGCTGCTGCAGAAACTCTTTGATCGGCTTGTTCTTAGCAATCGCCAGATCAGCCTCAGCATCAGCCCCCTTTTGGTACTCACCAATCTGCACCAGAAGCTCAACCTCCTCATACTTCGCCAGCAACGAGTTCACCTTGCCGGACATCTCACGATGTTCAGGCGTGGTAACCGCCGTCATCACACGGCTTTTGGAATTCAGAATATCAATGGCAGGATAATGGTTGGCCGCCGCCAGCTTGCGCGACAGCACAATATGCCCATCCAGAATGGAGCGAGTCTCATCCGAAACCGGCTCGTTCATATCATCGCCTTCCATCAAGACTGTATAGAACGCAGTGATCGAGCCTTTATCATTCATCCCTGCACGCTCCATCAGGCGCGGCAGCGTGGCAAAAACAGAAGGCGGGAAACCACGACGGGTCGGCGGCTCACCAACAGCGAGGCCAATCTCACGCTGCGCACGCGCAAAGCGGGTCACGGAATCCATCAGCAACAGCACGCGCTTGCCCTGATCGCGGAAGTACTCTGCAATTGAGGTTGCAACAAACGCTGCTTTCGAGCGTTCCAAAGAACTCTTGTCAGAAGTGGCAACAACCACAACGGACTTCTTCATCCCCTCAGGACCAAGATCATGCTCGATGAATTCGCGCACCTCTCGGCCACGTTCACCAATCAGCGCCAGCACGGTCACATCAACAGCAGCGCCCTTCACCAGCATCGCCATCAACGTGGACTTACCACCACCAGCAGAAGCAAAAATGCCCATACGCTGGCCTTCGCCGGTGGTCAGCATGCCATCAATGGCACGCACACCCATTGGCAGCGGCTTGTCGATAATCCGGCGCTGCATAGGATCCGGCGGCTCCTGATTGACCGGATAATGCGTTGCAGGCGTAAACTCCCGGTCCAGCCCATCAATAAAGTTGCCCATGCCATCCAGAACCCGGCCAAGCAACCCGTCACCCACAGGAACAGATTGCACATGCCCGGTCGGACGAACTTCGGTGTCCGGCCCTACGCCATAAAGCTCGCCAATGGGAGACAGCAGTGCTTCATCATCATGAAACCCAACCACTTCTGCCATGAGTTTGCGACCTGTTGAGCGCGTGTAAAGCTCGGCAATTTCGCCAATCTCCACCTTTGGCACCACGGCATGGATGAGTGTACCCACCACTTTGCGGACACGGCCCGTCAGCGGATAAGGATCAACATCAGTTGCAGCTTTGACAAGGGCACGACCAAGCCCTGACACTCCAGACCCAATTTGATTACGACGATCTTCAACGTGTTCGGCAGGTTCAATGAGAGATGTCATGACACCTCCAAAGACCGCTTGGAAGGTGCCTGAGCAGACGAAGTACGACGCAGGATCTCTTCAATTTCTTCCAACCGAACCTGCAAGTTGCCATCAACGCGGCCAACAGGTGCGTCCAGTACAATGTGAGCCCCCTGCAAGTCACCATCCTCGACAATCTCAAGAAACTCGACCTGCTTGAAACCATCAGTGATCGCACCACTCATGGCCATCGCTTGGGAATACATTTCCGGAGCAACATGCAACCGCACACGCTTTTCAGCGCGTAGTGATTTCAGCATACTGCGAGCCATCAGGCGAACGCGCTCAGCATCATCAAACTCATCCAGCAAACGACGCAACAGCGTGATGGTCACCGTGACAACATCATGCTCCACGTCACGCAAGCGCGTGTCGAGCAGTTCTTGCTCACCAAGGATGCGTTCACAGGCTTCAGATTGCGCTTTACGCACACCATCTTCATAGCCCTGCTTTTGCTGTTCTTCATAAACGCGCGTCGCATCCTGCAGAATTTCCTCTGCCTTGCGCTGCGCATTTGCAATGATCTGGTCAGCCGTTTCAACGGAAGCAAATTCAGCTTCCTTAATGATGTGCGTGCCAGGCGTCAGGTTTGCGCCCAGCTCTTTCAGTCTATAAATGCTCGCCATTGTGGCAATCTCCGACGCAAATACTGGACAAAATGCTCTTGCTGCTCTGCTCGCATCACCTGCAAACGAGCGCTAAGTTTTTCGTTGAGTTCATTGGAAAAGCGAAGACGAACAAGCGGCTCAAGTTTCGCATCAACAGCACTGACGAAAGCCAAAATGCCCTCGGCACCAACAAGTGTCAGCGCCTGCAAAGCCTCTTCATCACTTCCACTGCATAGATGATGGAATGCTTCATCATTCTCGCTTTCATAGCCAAGTGAGCTGAAGAAGAACGCCACATCGCGAATGGCAATATCAAAGACCTCTTCACCAAACAGGGCTTCCATACGCTGGCAATCATTCTTCAGCACAAGGCGCCCGATCATCTCATGAAGTCTGGCAATCGCAATGATGCGCATGACGCCGCCAAAATCTTCAGCACCCAAACTGCACAACATCAACGCGAGCCGGGCCAGTTCTGAGACTGCCAGAGTTGGCGTGACCGCCACATCAACAGCAAGCGCAGTAAGCCCAAGCTTATGCGAGACATGCGTGTTCAAAGGCCTCTGAAAATCTTCCTGCCCAGCCAGACCACGCAGCACGTTCAACTCAAGGCCAGCAGCGGTCAGGTGGTCATCATGCGCAAAGGAAAGAGGGTTCAGTAAAGACGCAGCAAGTCTGGCCTGAAGCGGCCAGACCGCGGAGTGATGTGGAGTGCCTGTCATCATGCCAGTCCCCTGCTACTAAGCAAGTTCTTCAGGCAGAAGCTCGTCGTCGTCTCCACCCTTGGCTTTTTTTCCGCCGGAGCTGATCTGCTTGAACAGCAAATAGCCAACGCCACCAATCAACAGCAGCAGCACGACGCCCACAGCGCCAAGGATCTGCCAGAACATACCGGCGTCATCACGCGCAATGCGCAAGCCCGGGAACACGGCCTCATACTCTTGCGCTGAGCGCTGTGAGATTGGCTTCAGCTCACGTGCTGGAACAAGCGCAACAGAAACGCTGGCATATTCAACACCCTCAATCGCATTACTGACCAAGCGCTTGATCTGAGGGATCAGAAATTCAATATCAAACTCTGGGCGATGCTTGATGAAGATCGCGGCAGAAGAAGGCTTCACCTCTTCGCCAAGATCCGCTTTTTCCGGCAAAACGATGTGAACGCGGGCAGAAACAATACCATCGATTTCGGTAATGGTCTCAGCCACTTCCTCACTCAACGCGTAGATAAAGCGAATACGCTCCTCAAATGGTGAGGAGATAATGCCGGATTTCTGGAAGACCTGACCGAGCGTGTCACGCGTACGTTTCGGCAAACCATTCGCATTCAAAATTGTGACGGCACGCTGAATATCGTCGTCATCCACCTGCAAGGTGACAAGACCATCGCCCAGACCAACTTTCTGAGCAGACACACCATTTTCCAGCAGCAGGCTGAGCATGGTGTTTGCCTCCTGCTCAGAAAGGTTGGTGTAAAGATCTGTGTTGCAGGCGGCCAAACCAATCACCATGCCCACAATTGTAATAAAACGCCGAATATTCATTTAGACTTTCACTATACCTACTGAATGCGCAGTCTTAATCAACGCATCAAAGCGTCCAAACCTTGCGTGGTTTTGCCTGCAATCTTCGAGCTCACATCAACCAGCAAAGAGTAGTTCGCCACTTCGATCTGCATGTTGATCAGTTTGTCAAAATGACTAAGTTGGCCACCTTCAGAAATTGCATTGATGTTGGAACTGGTCTCAGAAAAAACACCCCTGACCTTGGCCAACCCGTCAATAACGAAGTTGCTGCCCGTCGGATTGACGGAAGCGATTTGTGTGGGTGCTGATACCGCTGCCACATTCTGGGTAGCATTAACTTGCTCCACTCCGCCAATGACCACATTGCCATTCACGATTTGCCCGGTCACTGGCGGCTGTACACCTCCAGCTGCGCTAAGCGCTGTTTGGAACTGATCCTCGAGCCCGGTAACATCGCCTGTAGAACCACCGGCTGATGGAGCTCCCAACTGCAGCGCCTGCTGCAGTTGGGAGGTGAGTGCGCTGTCCAATACTGTTGCCATGAATGCTCCTCACGTACTGCTGAAACTAAGGTAACCTGAGCTAAACGTCCTTAACGGGACATCATCGCGCTCACTGGATTAGCAAGGTCATCTCTGGAAGACAAAGCCTGCGCAGCAATCTCGGCACACGGCGTACCAGCTGCCATCTCACAAACTTCACTCAGGATTTCGCAGGCCGTATCAACCTCACCCTTACGAAGTAGCGCCAGTCCGCGATACGTCTGGATGGTATCTGTCGGCGGCGCATTCTCCAGACAGAGCAAGGCCTCATCCACATTGCCGCGCGTCATCGCAGCAAGGCTCCGCCCCAGAGGTCCAGCCTCCTGGTCCGGACGCATCACCTGAAACGCTTTGAAAATGGAGTCAGCATGCTCTGCAAGACCATAAGAGACAGCAATAAAGCCGAGCTCCGCGATCACCTTTACGGTTTCGCTATCAAAATCTTCTGCGTTCATTCCACCCTCATTCCAAAGCCTGCATGCGACCCGCTACCTTCAAAGAGCAAGCCGCATACGTATTCTTGCTGTCAGTCGATCGAATAGATTTCGCTACTCAAACCTAACGACCTTCCCAGCGAGTCCCCTGATGAGGTGGAACTGGTGGAGGAGTGTTACCGCCCTTCAAATTGCTCGGTTTAGGCAATGGGACTGGCTTTCCATCCGTCGTAAAGTTTTCGTAAATCGCCTGATCATCACCAAGAAGCACATCAGAATAGTCACTGCTGTTCTCTACAGCACTCTCTACCCCTGAATTTACGTAGAGTGGCTCATTGTTCACAGCGCCGACCATCTCCCCCCACTGAGAATTCACCTGAGACTGATCGATAGTCGCGTAAGTCTCATCAAGCAGGAAACTGCCCGACTCTTCCAACGGTCCGCCATTAAAGTTCAGCTTGTTGTAAGGGTTCTCATTATCGATGACCTGACGGTCGATGTCAGCCAACACGCGAGCAGATTCCTTAAGCTGATTAGCGGTAAAACGCTCAACAACTGGTGCCCCCTCTTTCGTGCCAGCACCCTTATTGATTGCAGTATAGAGCTGATTGCCAAGAGCATGTTTTCGCTGCCCTACTTCGTAACGAGGACCGGTCTGCACTTCAGCATATAGCTCTTCTTCAACCACCCCATCAGCGCCAGACAGACTGCCGCCCACACCCGACACATCGGCATAAGGAGCTCCATAGAACGAATTCGGCAAAACAAGCGAACCAACAGTATCAATAAAATGACCAGACCCACTGTTCACGGAGATCTGTTCATAGGCACTGGCATCCGACAAAGCCTCGCTAACCAGCGTATTGATCGTCGTGCTCAATTCTTTCAGAGCACTAAAACGCACGTCATTGCTGTGATATGTCGGATTGCTTTGAACCTTGTCAAAGGCCGCGGTCAGAATATCACCTGTCTTCGCCTGATGGTTTTGAAGCCCACCTTTTTCCAAACCCGCAGAGATCTCATTCTTTGCCAACTGTGTAAAGACATGCCAGTTGTTCAGCTTTTTGTCGTGGGTTTGCAAAGCATTCCCAAACAGTTTGCCACCAGTCAGTTTGGCCAAAATCGCCTTGGAAACCTTACTACTTCCATCCTTTGTGTCTGCGCTGTAGATGGTGTCACCATCTTTGATATCACCGCCAGTAACGCGAACCTGCGCATTCTCTTTAACGAACTCCTTGTTCGCCGGGTGATCGATCTGCGCCAAAACATCAGATAATTGGCTACTACTGGAAAAGTTAACTCCGGTCATTATTGCCTCCGCATTCCATAAGCCTCTAACGGCTCGTTACCTGTAAATTCTTGAGTTTAGAATGCACTTTTGAGACACGCAGCTGAGTGCCGTTGGTCACAGCCAACGGTATTTCCTGCAGAAAAAGCACTAAAACACGACTTGGTTATTCCTCGTTATCTCAATAACTTAGCGTTAAGTGCCAAACAGCACAAAGGCCGATCCATTCGGAACCAGCCTCTCAGAACTAGACAGCATGTAAGGAGCAGGAGTTAAGCAACTACCATCTGGCGGGCAATTGCTCTCTTCTCAAGCTCTTCCCAGACCCGTATTTGCTCATTAAAGTTGCGCATCTGATCGTTAGAGGCCGAAATACTCTCCCTATCTGCAGATCCAAACGCTTTGATCATGATTTCAGCCAGAACCTCATCAGAGATTTCTTCCTGAATGCAGCCACTTGTCCGCACGAGATACGCCAGATCAAGCTCGATCTTCTCCTCCGCTTCATCAAATATTTTCGCTGCAATGGAAAAGACCGGAGCCGATGGAAGTACGTCCATAAAGATCCTATTAATGCGCGTGAGTTCACCAAAACTCAAAGCAGCTTCTGAAAGGCCCTCTATCACCAAACGCCTGCTGAATGATCGCCATCATATACTCAAACACATCGCAATCATGCGCTTTGATCTGGTTTTCAATCAGGACTTCAAAGTCATACCAGGTCCCGGCATCTTCAACATCATGCACTTGCTGCTCAAATGCCTCTGCTTTTGCAGTCAAAAACCTGCCTCTGATGCCAAGCTTTCCTACCACCTTCCAGAGAGGCTGAGAGAGACTGAAAGCGCGCGGCTTCACCAGCTTGGTTTGAAAGACAAGCTCATCTTCAGTTCGCCCCCGTGCCTTTTTCAGCGGAGGAATAACAAGATCAGACTTTCGGATTTTCAGATCATGCTCACTACTGAGAAGCGCATTCAGCAGGTCGTTAAGTGTTGGCCTTGAAGGAAGAACAAGGTCAATCATAAAGCATCATTCCAGTTTTGTTGTTATTGTGTTGGTGCAGTTGAAGCACTGCGAACCGTGCGAATTGCATGTGAGTTTTTCGTCTGGTAATCCCGATCAAACGACAGCACTTTAATCCGGCGTTCTGCGACTTTGGCTTCCTGCACTTCGCGTTCAACGGCATCATCTTCAGCGCCAGCAAACGCATCCTCAACACGAATTTCGTGCCCGCCTTCATCGGCAACGTCACTCTCTTCACCAACCGGTGTAATCTTGGCAGCCTTGGTCTTCAGCTTGTCGCGGCTATAGGCTTTCTCGCGCACAGCTTCATCCTCATCAGGTCCACCCGTCTCCACTTCCCCCTTCTCATCAAGCAATTCACGCGATTGCTGGAGGGATAGTTCAGTGGCTGAAGCCTCATTCATGCTGTTGAAGCTGGACTCAAACGCAGGCTGATCATCATGCGGCACCTCTGCAGGCGGCTGAACATCTTCCGTTGGACAAACACCTTCTCCGTGATGAGGGATGTCACCATGCGGGCCGTCGTTACTATTCGTCGGCGATGAAGGCTGTTGCTCCAGATAATCGTCCAGATTACGCCGCCCCAACCCGGCATAAGAAAATCGGAAGTCATCATCACTGACATATCGCATCTGATTAACCGCCAGTTGAAAGCCGAGAGACGACATCAGCAACGCGCTGGAAACACCAACGGTCGCCTTTGGCTCTTCCTTGAAATTCTCGGGCAGAACAGTCACAGCGCCCTGGTTCTTCAAATAGGAACTCAGTGTCTTGAGGGAGGAGAATTTCAGCCCCTTTGGATTGTTCTTCTCTTCCTCATAAACAAACTGGGAGATATAGCTGATGGCCTCATCAAACAGGTCCTGACGTTGATCCACGGAATCTTCATAGAGGCTCTGCGCAGCCTCATTCCTCAACAACTGATAAAACACATTCCAGTTGGAGACCTTCTGCTCTGGCCGGTCTGCTTTATTCTGAAGAAAGCGAGTATGGCGCGTCACAGCGCGGCACAGTCCAAGCACTTTATCACTTAGCCCGTCCCCGTTTTCACGAGAGACTGTGGCCTTGTAAAGCACCTCACCATTTTTGCTCGCGCTTCGGGTCAGGCTCACGCGGGCATCCTGAACCGACTTGCCCGAAATAGCAGCCTCAAGGCGTGCGACTACATTGGTGTAACGATCATTTTGAGAAAAGAGGATTTCAGTCATTGTGGCCCGCCAGATACCGACAGCCGCCAAACCACCCTCCTCAGGATCAGTCACAGAATACTGTCTTAAATTTTTGGAGAAAGAAACGTTTAAGCCCCATGGAAGGAGCTAGGATTTTTAGAGGCTTATCAGGGAAGCTGGTTCAAACAGGTCTTGTGCATCATCGTCATCTGCACTTTCAGCCAACCCGCCCATTTCGCGAACAATCTTCAGCCAGCCAGCAGAAACATCAGCGAATGCCAACACAAATTTGGCAAGTTTTTCAGCATCCCAGGCAACAGCACGAAGGTCGTTATGCATGACCAGCGCATCGTTTTCGATCAGCACCAAACGCATACCGCCAGACTGAAAACTTTGCGTGTTATAAACGAGAACCAGCTCCAGGATCCGGTCTCTCTGCACCGCCGTCAGCTCACACAAACGAGCCGAAACACAGATACGATCGCTGTCTGTAACCAACTTGAACTTCAAAGAAAATGCATCCAGATCGACAACACGAATAGATGGTTCCTGTTCATCTTCTTGTGGTTTCACGCCTAATATCTGGCATGCATCATTGAGCAATTTATCGAGCATTGGGGTACTCCGCTTCCTTACTTTCTTGCAGACAACACTGCCAGAAAACAAAGAAACCCAAAGTGCTAAACGATACAGTTTGAATAAGATGCAATCTCAATCTGCATTATTTTTCATTTATTATTCAAAAGCCCAGCAGATATAAGAAGAATGAATTTCTCTCACCACACTACAACTTTAAAAAGCCCCCCCAGAACACCAAAGCGTTCCAGGGGATATATCTGTCAGTTCAAAGCAGCTTAGAAAGAAGACAGCTCACGGCGCAGTTTTTGCGTAATGTTCTGCAGTTCAGACTGCTTGCGAACAACACGCGGTGTAATCATCACCAACAGCTCAGTCCGCTTTGTGTCATTCGTGGTGTTGTCCTTAAAGAGTTCACCAAACACCGGGATCTTGCGAAGGATCGGCACACCAGACTCACCCTTTTCTTTGCGCTCCTGAATAAGGCCACCCAGCAAAATGGTCCGTCCGGATTCAACAACGATATCCGAGTTGATGGTTCTCGTTGCAATGGTCGGTGTCAGCGATGATTCAGTCTTGTTTTGCACCACATTACTCACCTCCTGCTGGATCTGCAGCAGAACGGAGTTGTTGGAACGAATATTCGGCTCAACCTGCAAAACAATACCGGTATCTTTGACATCCACTTCGTTGGTCACAGTCACGTTACCATCATTGCTGGAAGACTGACTGCGAGACGCAAACGGCACCTGATCACCAATCACAAGACGCGCTTTACGACCGTCCAGAACGGTAAGATAAGGGGACGAAATCACCTTCACCTTGGTGATGTTCTGAAGTGCCTTCAACACCACATCAACGCCAACAGTATTGAGGGAGAGCGCACCACCAGTGGCCTTAGAAGGACGAGAGGCACCTTCAGCAACAGCCCCAACACCACCCGCAAAGTTACCTTTACTCAGGTACCACTGAACACCATAGGAAAGGTTGTCATTGATGCTCACTTCAGCGATCGTCGCCTCAATCACCACCTGCGAAAGTGGCAGATCCAACGCCTGCACCACGTCGCGGATATGCTTGAACTCTTTATAGGTTGAGTTCACCAGCAGCGCATTGTTCCGAGTATCAGCAACAATGCCGACTTTCTTGGGAACAGCAACTTTGGCACCACGCGTCTCGGCAATATCGTCAAACAACTTGTTCGCGTTGTTAAATCGGTTGTTGATTGAATCTCCACCTGGATTTACGGAAACTCCAGTAGCAGAAACCGGGAACTTGCGCGCAGAAGAGCCATTGTTTTGAGAAGCCTGCTTCTGTTCATTAACTGGCGGAGCAACAGAGCCACTCCCCCCTGCACCCTCGAGGATTTGCGTGAGCTGCGTTGCAATTTCATTTGCAGGCAAATACTTCAGCGAGATGATCCGCACCTTAGGCGTATCAAGAAGATTATAATCCACTTCCTTCGTAATCCGGCGCACACGCTGCAACATCTCGTGGCTCTGCACAGCCACAAGCAAAGACTGCTGTGTTTCAAGCGGAATAACGGTCAGGGGCGAATTAACCTGATTGGGATAGAGCTGCTGGAACAGTGTTGTGATCTGCTTGGCAACCTGACTTGCTGAACTTTGCTGCAAGCGCAACACAGACACAATCGTCTTGTCATTGTCGCGATTGTAAAGGCTGTTCACCAACTCTTCAGCCGCACCAATATCTTCTGGTCGCGCCCGGACCGCAATCTTGTTCGATCCCTCAACTGCAACAGCAGAAGCACCAGCTGGCAGGATAGCCTGCAAAACCTTCGCCGCATCACCTGGGGAAGCTGAGCGAACAGGCAGAATCCGAAGCTTCAGATCGCCCGCAGACCCAACACCAGAAAACTGCTCGATCGCCTGAATGGTTTCAGGACGGCCAATGTGGAAGATCTGGTCAATGAGCTTCAGAATATAACCATTGCGACCCAAAAGCACACGAACCAATGACAGCATCTGGTCTTTGGCAATTGGTTTTTCCGTCTGGAACGTGACAGCACCTTCCAACGGCTCGTCAATCACATAGTTGACCTGTAAAATCCCACCCAGCGTTTGCTGAATGAAATACTCCAAAGTTTCACCACGGAAGTTCAAGCGCACCACATCAGAGGTTGCCTTGGCATCACTGGCTTGCGCAACGCTGATTTCCTGGCGGTTGGTTCTGTTCAGTCGTGTGTCCGCCAGCAGAACCTTTGCTTCTTCATCATTGAAGTAGAAGGCCGCGCCAGGTCTGCCTTTCTCCGCATTTTCACTGTTCACCCAACGGGTGTTGATTGCACGACCCAATACGCCACGCGTATTGGATGCCAATCTTGGTTGACCTGAAAGGGCAAGATGATTTTCGCGCTGGTTTTCTTCTGAAAAGAACCGCTGAAGCTGGTCAGACAATCCCGCTGGCGGGGCTGTATTATCCCATTCCTGATCAGCTGGCTGGGTTGTAGTACACCCCAACAGGATCAAAGAAATAGAAAGCACCCCTGCTGTCTTGCGCAGCATTGAACTTAGTTTAGCACCAATCATTTCAAACCTATGCGTTCAGCACAAGCGCCCAACACGATCCCCGGAGCTAAACGAACCCGGGGCTATCGCACTTGTGCTGCCCGAACTATATTCGATTACGTTAAACGCGGCCGTTATCTAAAAGCAGCTGAAGTCTGCCGGTCGTATCCGAAGTGTCCTGACCAGTAACGGACTGCTCCGCCACAGAAAGCGATTTGGAGATAGAGCTGGACACATAACCAACCAAGCGTAGGGCGTACTCAGCTTCGAGAAGCGTCATCAAAGCCTTCTCATCCTTCACACGATCCTCAGCAAACACACGCACTTCCTCGCGCAGTTCTTCAATAATGGTGTGACGCTCATCAAACTCAGGCTTGGTCCCGTTCAGCTTGCTGGCAGCATCCGTCAGAGCACCTTCCAGCGTAGACTGACCGTGTTCGTCCATCTCACCAGTCTTCGGAGCACCAGCCATTTCCTCAAGCACAGTACGCAGCAAAGATTGCACCGCATCACTTTCACTCAGGTCTGCAAGCTTGGTGTCCAGCTGCTGGACGGTATCAGCAAGCGCAGTCTCCACCTCACCGATGGAGCTATTGATCTGGGCAATCTCACCATTCAGGCGGGCAACTTCTTTAGGATCCTGAAGGAGCTCGCTATCTGGGTCATCCGGATCACTTGGAACAGTTGCTGGAAGATTTGCCAGCTCATCTTGCTTGGACGCAAGGCTGGTCTGCAGATCAGACAACTGGTCTTCCTGTTCCTGCTGCTGCAAGTCCAAAGCCTCAATGTCAGCTGCAATATCTTCTTGCAAAGCAAGCGCCTGTAGCAGCTCAGAGCGTGCAGAACGCACCTTCTCAGATTGCCCGATAAGATTTTGCTCTTTCAGCGAGGTCTGGATTTCCTCAAACCGGGCAACAACCTGCCCGACCAGCACTTCCAGATTTCCGCTGTCTGGCGGTGGCTGCAGACCGAACGCTGCCGACACCCCGACTGAGAGGAGCTGACTGGCAGACGGAATAGACTCAACACTCTTGTTCGCGGCCGGGCGAACAATCTGTGCACTGTTATCAATGGCATTGGATACAGATGAAGAACCAATTGGCGAAACTGCAGTCATCTCAGACTCCTTGAATTATCTCTCCCTATATCTCGCAGATAACCCAGAGGTCGTGTTGTGCCTTAAAACACAGAACCCGCCCTCTTATGGACATTATTGGGACAATTACGGAGTGAAAAAAACGTTACTTACATATGTGTGCTGAACGTACAACACCTGCAGCATCCTTCTGATCAAACACGAAGAATGAGATCAGCACCCAAGCAAGCTGCAGGATTGACACCTAAAGACCGCCTTAGGAGGAATTGTCGTCACCAGAGCCAGCAGTCTTCTTCGCAAGGGCCGCCTTGAGGGCAGACAGAACGCCATCTGTGAGAAGCATGAAAGCATAAGCGTAGCCAGGCCGCCGCTTATGCTCATTCAACCGAGGAAGCTGCGTATAAAGACGTTGCAGCAAATGATACCGAGTCTCGATTTTCGCAATCAATTCATGCAAATCGGCAGGCGAGTAAGAGGTCACCTCAAAGGTTGTTAGCCCGATGCGGTTCTCGTCAGAAAACGTCAGGCTCGGCTTCTCATAGGCAAACCAGCGAGACAGATCAAACTGCGCACTGTATTTGAGATACAGATGATCAGCTTCCTTCAGGCGATTGACCGTCCGGGTCGCCCGTTGTTCATACTCAAACCTATGGTCTTGAGAGAGCACTCTGGTCCGCGCTAGTTCGTTCCCATACTGCAACGCAACCTGGCGATCCACTGACATCCTACCGGCACCAAGCGGTTTGACACTCTCGATCTTTCGTGCAGATGTCAGCAGGCCAGCCGTAAACGACAGCTCCCGATACAAAATCCCTATATCACCGGAAATCTTGGCGAATTTCTCCGCCTGCGTTGGACCGGCAAGCTCAACAATTCCGTTCTCATCCTCACCCAGATCATAGGGCAGATGTAGATAACCGGAAGTCGCAATCATGACACATCACTGTCTCGTGCAGCAGATTTTATCTGCGCCTCCAATGCGAACGCAAGCCGCTTGGAATACTCGATGAGTTCAGGAACAGGCCGCACCTTCATCAGCTGATAAAAGCGTACCAGCT
Organism: Pseudovibrio sp. WM33; assembly: GCF_001623165.1. Taxonomy (NCBI): domain Bacteria; kingdom Pseudomonadati; phylum Pseudomonadota; class Alphaproteobacteria; order Hyphomicrobiales; family Stappiaceae; genus Pseudovibrio; species Pseudovibrio sp. WM33. The sequence goes on along the minus strand of NZ_LMCK01000009.1, from coordinate 33,562 downwards.
CCACAGTCGCCTCATCCAGCTCCAGTGACCACAAACAATGCTCAGCAAGCCTGAGGGCAACTGCCGGATGTGCCTCATCAAGCAGCTTTGCTTTGCGGAGCGATCTCTTGGCATCCTCCCCGCCAAGTGGCCAGTCTGCATGGCTCAACGCCAACCCAAGCCAATACTCAACATTGTTTGGATTAAGCAGACAGAGAACCTCAAACTGCTCCTTTGCAGATGCTTTTTGCTGCAAGTGCAGAGCCTGATAGGCAAACTGATAAAGAACCTTCTCCAGCTTGCCATCAGCCTTCAAAACAGCAGAGAGCCCCTGCCGGGATTTGATAGCCTCCAGAACGGCCTGAGCACTTACATCACCTCCGCCGAGGGCTTGAAAAACAGCATCAAGATTGACATCTGTCTCCACTGGCTGATCTGCAGAGGCGGCAAAAGCCGGAGTATTGTCTGTAACAGGTGCGAGTGGCATCGTTTATCCCCGGCCTCAAAACTCGATAAGTGCAGTAAGTTGAACTCAGGCGTTGCTCAGCCCGGTCAATAGCTTTTGAGCCGCTTGATGGACCTCAGCATCCTTGCGGTCCTTGGCATATTTCAAAGTATCTTCAAGGTCTTCCTCAGCCTCAGTGATGTGGCCCAAAGCAAGACAAGCAACGCCAGAGAAGTAGTATGGACGCGGGTTGGTTGGGTCGAGCACCATTGCAGCAGAAGCTGCCTGCATAGCAAGTGTGTACTGCTGCAACTGCACTGCACAGTTCGCCAACCCAAGCTGAACATCCACATTGATCGGCTCAAGCAGAACAAGCCCAGTGTAGATCTCCAGCGCCTTCTCAGTCCGCCCTGTATCCATCAAGCCTTTGGCCATCACCAGACCCGGATTGATGTCATCTTTCGTAAGCCCCAGACTACGGCCAATTGCACCTTTTGCGATTGCCTTGATGTCTTGTTCTGGAGAGTTGCCCAGTTCTGAAACGAGCTCAGTCATATCGTGCCTCTTTGCGGCTTAAGAATATAAGAATGTTTGAGGGCGGCAGCGCGGCATTAAAGGTGAAACACCATGGCGCCATCCAGCTCATCAGAAAGAGAGGTTTGCGCAGCACCCAGCAACGGATTGCCCTGAAAACCACTTGGGTCCGCTGACACCAGCGGCTGATAAAGGCTAACAACAGACAAGAGCTCCTCAACCAGTCCGGTCAGCTTCTCCAGCTCTGTGTACCCACGAAAGCTCACCGAAAGCACAAGCTCTTCTGCGCCATCATGAGCCTTGCGTAAAACCGCCAGTGTTCTGAACTGCGACAGGCAGGCTAGATTTAAATGCAGGATATCTTCAATCTGTCGGCCTCGGGTTCCCACCGTTTCACTCAGTGAGCCAATAACCGTCGTAACTTCAATACCGCCACCATCAAGGGCATCGGAAAACACGAGTTGGACACCGTCAACATTCATCGAAGCGGTGTTCTGCTCGGAAAAAATCGGAGCACCTAATCCCAGCTTTCGCCAGAGTTTATCCAAGCACCCTGAAAAGTTTAAGGAGAACAAGAGAAATCCTCTCTGAGATGCGCAAGAACAGCAATCAATCACCAAACGCGAAAAACAGGCGTGCGTTGAGGGTAATAAACGCACACCTGCTTTTGTGGCTTAACCGCGAGTAATCGCAGCCGCCCGTTCGTTTTCGATTTCGCGAGACTCTTTCTCGAACTGAATGATCGCACGGATGATATCGTCCAGAGCTTTCTGGATGGATTCAGCCTGATCATTTTCCTTACGAACCTCTTCAGCAGCTGCTGCCAGCTCCTGAGAAATCGCTTCATCTTCTTTTGCATTTGCCTGAGTGAACGCACTCGCAGCCTGAGAGGTCGTGTTACCCAAAGTGTTGGCAACACCACCAATCGTCGCGATGGACTGCGCACGAGATCCGGATGCACTTGCGACAGCATCAAAACCTTTCGCTTGCGCGCGGTAGTCACCAGCACGCTGCGAATAGAAGTCATTCAACTTACCACCCTTGCCAGACGCAACATCAGCCGCCCTCGCATCCATCTTGCCAGCCTGTGAGTTGGCATTTGCGGAGTTCTTCGCCGCACCCAGGCCTTTTGCAGCAGTACCAATTGCAACTGCGGACGTCACAATGGAGACAGCAGAAGAAACAACAGTCACAACAAGACTGATAATCGCACCTGTACGGGTCTCTTCAGCAGCATCGCGGCTCTTCCCAGCCTGAGCGTGCATCAGAGTCTTCACAGCCTCACGTGCAATCAAACGGGACTCGAGCTCGTTATTGCGCTGATTGACTGCTGACTTATAAAGAGCCCGCGCAATCAGACGAGACAGGTTGCCTGTGGTGTCGACTTCGTCGACAGAACCGATTGCAACAGCTGCCTCTTCCAGACGACCCAGCGCCTCATCCGTTATCGCCTTGTCAAAATCCACGCTTGCAGCAAACTGCGGCAAAGACACGAGTGACAGGAATGTTCCGTGATGTTCTGGTGGCAACGTTGCCAGACGCGCTTCTACGCTTTGCTGGAATTCTGTTGCCCGCCCTTCAGAAACGGCAAGTTTGCCGTCCTGAAAGAAACTGGGCGGCAGATAATCACGATTGTAATTGGCACCTAAGGTTGCTGACATAAATATCTCCTTTTAACCTGCAAACTTTGTTCTACTCAGCGTATCAGCACGCTCATTCATGGAACTCACGGTTCCGTCCAATGCATCTGCGAACTGTTCGCCTGCCTTGGTCAGAATGGAGAGTAGCTGATCAATGATCTGACTGAGCAACTGGATAAACGCATCAAGATCTCCAGCATCTGCCTGCAATTCTTTGGACTGCGCTATATCCTGACTTGCGGTATAAGAAACAACACCAGCCACTACCGAACCTACACTAGTACCAACCTGGATAATCGCAGAGGTAATAGAAGAAAGTGACTGTATCAACGCAGCAATACCGCTTGCCTGACCACCAGGTACGAAGAAACTTGCAATACCAATAACGATACCAACAACAGCAGCAACCACCTTAAAGGCAATATCCAATTTACTAATAGTTTCTTCAGAAGCACCAGCAGCCGTTGCGATGTGCGCAGCAATACTTTGGCCGGTCGCAGCTTGCACCGTCGCATCAACAGCCATAATAACCTGTATCACCCCGGCAGCAATCATTAGCCCGCCAAGAGCCTGCAAACCAGGAACCGCAGAGAGTATAGATCCTACCACAAGAGTAAGAACGGCGGCAAGCCACTGGAAAGCTAGAGCTATTTTCTGCCAGATACTAAGGCTCTTCTGTTTTTCTTCAGCCTCTTCCTGCTTACGAACGGCTTCTTCCTGCTTAATCGCCTTATCCTGCAAAGCACCCTTTTGCTTTGCCTGTGTTAGGTTCACCTTATTTTTCTCAACCGCTTCCTGAGTACCTTGCATTTTGTCCAAAACGGACGCAACAAGCACTTCAATATCCTGAAAGCTGGAAGTGGTCAGCGGAGTATCCGGGCCGACTTTGGAAAGGCTACCTGAAAGACGCGTAATGTGCTGCGCAAACGCAATCGTTGCAATCAATGGCGTACCACCAACAGATGCCAGAGTGCCTGAACCAACCGAATTCACACCCTTCACATCACCAGCTTTGCCAGTCATTTCAGAGGTCGTATCAAAAATATCACCCAGACTGTTGCTATTCAGGCCAAGGCCCAGACCTTTAGGAAGATCCATATCTATTCTCCATGCTCAAAAAATTGGGATCAAAGCTATTGTCAGACCAGTTTCTGGCGTGCACTTTTCATCATGGTTTGCGCATACTTCTTGTCGTCATAATTTTTAACGGGGTCATCAAACATGCGCAGCGCGGCTTCAAACGCGTCACCAGCTTCCTGGTATTCCTTTGCAGCCAGCAGACATTCACCAAGACGCAAATACCCCTGCGGGTTGGTCGCATCCATACTGATGAAATGCAGATAGAGCTTCACTGCCATGCGAACGTCACCCTGAATCTGATAGGTCATCGCGAGGCCATAGGTGTACTGCTCTTCCATCGGAGCAATCTGCACCAACATGATAAAGAGCGACTTCGCCTTCTCGACCTGACCGACAGAAATGTTCCGGCGAGCCATTTCATAGACGGCTGCGAGCTCTTCCTTTGACAAACCCAGCATCTCAGATATGGAGACACCCTGCTTCAACAACTGGTAGAATGTTTCATCTTTGAAACCCAGTGAATCAACGTGCTCCATTAGAGGCTCAGCGATCTCTTTAATCGTCTCAGCAAAGAGCTCTGGTGTTTGTTTAGGCATATCGAGAAGTGACATGGCGCTCTTTCTTTATCTCTGACTAATTCAGCATTTAAAAAAATAATAAAGCGCAATCAGAAGGTGTTCTGTGCCAAACAGAACACAAGAATAGGCAATACGCATTGTGCAGTGATTTTTTATGCATCACGAACATGTGAGCACAACCAACAGATCGATCTGCCACCAACAAAAGGCAGTTCAGTCTGCATAAGAGGAAGAAGAAAACCTTCCCCTTCGATCACAATCTGGAGTTATTGGGAAAGTTTTTGCCGGCGATTACCAAGATAGATATCAATCGCATCCTTAGCCTTATCGGCATCATGGAGCGTATAAAGGCAACGCGCACGAATGTAATGGCGCATGGACTGCTCATCACTGCGCGTATATTTGCCAAACTGCTCAAGTGGATCCAGCAGATCCAGCTCTCGCAGACTTTCGAGTGCCACGTCAAAACGGTTGAGAAGGAAAAGCAGAACCGTACGGGCCAGAAGCACGTCTTTGGAATGATCCTCCATCACCATCATACCCTGCACCATGGTGAGCGCCTCTGCATACTTGCAGTTTTGCGTCATGATGTAGACACTGAGAAGAAGAAAGTCCCGCTGCCGACTGTTAAGCGCTGTCATCAAATTTACCCTTGCAACAACATGGCAAGTGCGGCCTGCAGGTCTTCATCAAGCAAAACATCACCCATCAACAGATCTGCAACACCTTTTAGAACACGCCGCCGCTCACCCTGCTCTCGTAAAGCTGCCGCAGCGAACAAACGCTGAAGTTCCTTGCGCATTTCGCTCAGCTCAGTCGGCAAAAGAATATCTGTTTCAGATAAATCCGGCAACAAGAGAGAAGGCAGACGCTCATCCAGCGTCGGACGGTGCAGAACTTCATTTAAGGGTCGTACTTCTGGCAAAAACACAGGAGCAAGCTTTTTGCCCTCTGGCAATTGAATCTGGTCTTCAACCTTCCAGTTGGAAACCTCATTCACGCCAATTGTAATTGATGCAACCCGCATTCCGAAACCCATACCCAGTCAAAACAAAATACATCCTTGACTTACATGCCAAGGCCGCCATCACAAAAAGCAGTTTTATGAGAAACCACGTGCAATCTGAATGTTCAGATCAAAACTACGACGCACAGTACCAGTCGCCTGTTCGAACGAACGGTTCTGTTCACGGTTGTCCTGATTGATATCGTTGGTCAGCAACTGAGGATTCAGCAGTGTCACCGCATCACTCAACTGCGTTGAGAAGCGCTCCCATTGTGTACGTTTGAACTTATTCAGACTTCCGCTACCGAATGGACCATTATTCAAGATATCATGACTTGGCCGCGTAATACTGAATTCCTTCTCAACAGGATGAGGACGAGCCGCAGCCCAATCTTCAAACATTAAGACTACCGCTGTAGAGTAACTGCTAGATAAGCCAAGGCTTTGTTGTAGATCCCAAGTTTCTTGGTCAGCATCTTTGCCCGTTTTCTCAAACTTCTTGAGTGTCTCATTCACAATTCGCTGCATCTCCGCATAAGCCTGAGACAGCTGGTTCAACTGAGTTAACTGCTCAGTTCTCATCGTAATGATTGCCTGCTGTTTTAAGCTAGCCTGATTCTGAATAAGCGCCACCAGCGTCGGCAAATCCAATCGAGAGATTGTGCCATCTGAATTTGTAATTCCACCCGCCGACAACATCTGTTGCTCTGCTTGTTTTAGCGCCAGGATACGCTGCTCCTGCTTGATAAAGACAGCATACCCACGCTTAATCGATTTGTTATTGTCTGGGGTCACAAAGTCATCTGCCAATTTCAGCGTACCATGTCGATTTGGTGTTTTCACATCAAAGTAGGCATGAGCTCGCTCAAAACGCTTCACTATTTCCTGCATTTCGGTGGCCAAATCCGAACGAGAATAAATTCCGGCGTTAGGAACATTGTCTCTCAGCATTATCAACTGATCTTCATAGACCTTTCGATCAGCTTTGAATTTCCTTACATCTTCATCGTCAGCTCTATTTTCCAGTGTCTTGCTTTTTATATCATTGATCTCTTTAGAGATCTGGATCGTGATCTCAGCACGGCTGGCCGCCAGATCTGTTCCATTTTGTGGCAACAAATCTAACAGCGGCGCAATCTTGTTCAAAAAGACGGGGTTGCCTGCCAACCGCTCCTGTTCTGTTTTTGAGAGCTGGAATATACGCGACTTTGTCAGCTCGTTTACAATAGTCACACTGCGCTTATCATCAGAGCGAATAACACCAACCTGATTGGATCCCGAACCAATAACAGTCCGGCCTGCCTGAATATCTGCATCTGAAAAGTTATCACGCAAATAACGCAGCTGAACAGCCGGATGCCAGGACACAAATTGCTGCGGTGATGGACTGCTATAATTCGCTGGCAGATCCTCATCAGCAACAGTATCAGCCGGATCCACCAAAACACTCGCTACATAAGCGTTGTACTTACTCGGGTCCGTCGCATAGTCCCGCGTCCCCGGAATAAACAATAACGGATTCTCAAAATCAGGATCTGCTTCCGGTAAGTTGGATAAGAAACTATCCCAAACACTGGTCTGCGTTTCTGCAGCCTGCAGCGCAGGGCCTTGCCCCGCCGCCCTTTCCTGAGCACCATCACCAGCACCACCGGAGGTGGCTTTAGCCGTGTCGTCATCTTTTGGAGGAGCAAGAGTATCTGGGTCCACAGTGGTAGATGAGCCGGAGCCAACACCATTAATCATTTTCATCTCCTCACATCACAAAACAAGGCGAGTACGACCCGCATTCTTTTGGGGCTTCGCAAACTGAGACCGCTCAGCACCGCTATTGTTTTCGTTGTCTTTCAATCGCTTCGTGAAATGCTCAGCAATCGCGTCATACCCCTGCAAAAAGCCATCAAAGCTCTTCGAAGCAAGCAGTCCGTTAATCAAACTCAGCGCGACCGGATCTTTCTGAACGGCAGGAAGATCAACCAGCTCCTGCAAGCTCGCAACCATCTGATAAGACACATCTTGCCATTCATTTTCTGAAGGCCAGCTCTTCTCAGCATTACAAAGGCTTAATGCATCATCCAAATAGGCACTCAACGCACCTGCATCACCACTTACAGTGAACTGGGGAAGCAACTCTTCCTTGCTGGATCCGGTCTTCGCCATACAACATTCCCATCAAAACACTATACGCCCTCTATAAACGGGTAGACCGGGGCACCGCTGTTTCGAACGACACACCTTCAAAATCGAAATTTAGCAATGACAGAATTAGCAAAATGGATGAGCCCACTTGTGTCGCCCGACACAAAGCAATTTCACTAAAAGAAGTATGAAAATGACATATTCTTATTCGTAGTATCAGCGGAGGACTTTTCAATGAGCTTAGAGGTCTTAAGATCAACGATTGCCACTCACAACGCTGAGTCGCCGGTTGGCGCTCCACTGGTTGCAGAAGCCACAGGACAGCGCCGCGCTGAGCGCGTCATGCAGCTCAATACTCCATCTAAACTGAAGGACGCTGCTGAAGAGATTGGCCAGGCTGTATCCCCACGCCTCGACAAAAGATCACTGGAAAGCCGTTCAATAAGGCAAGGGCAAGGCGCTAACATAGAAGCAATCACGCGGATTGCCGACTATTACGACAAGCTGCCTGACATGCCCTCTCAGGATAAACTGCAAGGTTTAGTTCAACGGCTACAGGATTATCAGCACAATCAGAGCACCAATGGTGAAGGTTCTGGACAACTCAGCCCTCAGGACGTGTTCGCTTTTCTGCAGCAGTTTGATGGTGACGTAACTCACCAGTATGCCGCCTTGCAGATCGCCATTGAGCATTTTGAGACCACAGGAGCAAATGATGCTCTTCTGGGCGCTCTGCTCAATGCCCGCGAGTACATGGAAAGCGGTGAGACTGGTCGAGACGTGCGCGCAGGCTTTGCAGTCGCGGAACTTGCCCACGACAAAGCCGAGGATTTGGGAACCGATCCTGCAGTCATCCGTGAGCACTACCGCGACATGCTGCGCAGTGAAGCAAACTTCGGAATCATCTTCGATAAGTTCAATGACCTGATCGCACGCACGCATTCAATGCATCACGACGTAAACGGCAATGAAAGCTCACCCCTCACCTCATTTGATGATGTTGTGGATCTGTTTACAACCGCCGCAAGTCAGGGCCTGGAAATTGCTGACACACATGATGAGCCTGCTCATCTGGAAGCGGTCCTGACCGAGCTGGGCAAACTAAAGAGCCTGCGAACCGTCTATGAGGGCGTGCATGTCGCGACCAAACTGACAGGTCGCAGCTTCTCAGAGTTCACACGTGTAGTAGAAGAGCTGGGCACAGAGAAGCTGGTAAGCTCACTGTTCCATTATCTGGGCAAAGCAGTGACATCACCTACTGACGCACAAAGCCTTGTTGCGCCACTCGCCCCTGCTGGGGCCAGCGCATCGTTGAACTACACTAACAACCTGCTTGCATTGCACCGTGAGGTTCCTGACACCATCCTCACCAATGAGAACATCCGCAATCAACAACTCGAGACATTACTGGTGCTGTCAGAGCAGCTGACAATTCTGGAAGAAGAGCAATATCAAACAGCAACCGACGCTACGCCGGTTGATAACTCCGCCCAGGTCAGCGCCGCGTCAGCTACTGTTCACTGACCCGTCATCGCTATTACAATAGCTGCTGCAACATGAAACCAAGGAAGAACAAAGGAGAGGATTGAATGCAGTTTTCAAGTGCCATCCAGTCAAGCCTGGAAGCGTTCGCAAACAATATGAAGATCCCCTTTTCTCCGCAGATGGATGGAAGTCTGTCCTACCTCCTTTCACAATCCGGTGAACTGACGTTTACCCCTGTCGAAGGTGGCAACAGCGTCGTTGTCAGCCTTGGTCGAACCACAACAGGTGACCAAAATTCAGCAAATGAAGCTCTTTTGAGCCGAGCTGGCTTCAAACCTGAAATTGGAACCAATCTGCATACAGGGAAATCTAAAGATGGAACGTTACATCTGGCGGTTTTTTACGAATCAGGACAACTTAGCCCTGCAAAACTCGAGCAAACGGTCGATTATCTGATAGGTGAATTGAGTTCACTATAAAAACTACAATCAGTGCATGCAGGTATACACCAGTTTCAATCTTATAATGTCTCACACTTGTTCACATTACGGAGGGAAATCGTGACTTTTTCGCACTTAAAATCACAATCCCGAGGGATACAGTCAATATCCATTAAAATATAAGTTAGATGATGACAGCCAGACTTGACTCGCTTATTAGCTGTCTCAATTATAGTTTTGTCCGTGTTCTGAAGCACAATTCTTCGCAATTGTGTACGAGTGAGATTGGGGTGGAATATTGGTAGAGTATAATAAAAAAAAGACGAAGTATATTTGCTCTGCGGAGACCAGTATATCTTCATCCTCTAAAATAGCTGCACTTATTTAAGTAAGAGGACACGGTACATTTCTATGGAAAAGGCAGTATATGATGCAAGCCTGGGTAGAGGCGCATCAAGAGCTCATAATACTGGCACCTCATCCTCAGGTGAAAGCAGCTGGAAAGAAAACGCAGCATTGTTTCAAGAGCTGAATGATGAATTATGTGCATCTTTAGAGCAATCAGCAATTCGCCAAACCTATTCAAATGGCGAGAACATCTATCTTCAGGAAGATGATGCTGAATTTCTTTACATCATTGAGAGTGGACATGTTCGCTTAAGTCACTTGCGCGAAGATGGATCTACCTTCCTTTATGCCATCATCACAGCAGGCCAAAGCTTCGGCGAATTAGGTGTCTTTCAGCGATCTGTTCACGCAGATACAGCTTGCGCGTTAGGAAACGTAGTCGTTCACAAGATCAGACGCTCTGCATTTCATGTCATCAACGAGCAGAGTGCCGAGATCTGTCGCGCGCTGGCTGTAGTTGTAGCGAAACACTATCGCTCCTACATCGAATCGACACGCTGCCTGTCACTGCCAAGCCTCTCAGCTCGCCTGGCACATTCGTTGTTAAGCTTGCTTGAGTCGATCGGCACACCTGCGGGCGATAACCCAAAGGACAAGTCAGTGATCTCTGGCGCAATCGTTACCCAGAGTGACCTGGGTGCAATGGCGCGCGGAACACGCAGCAATATCAACCGCCGCCTGAAAGAGTGGGAGCGCGCTGGCATCATAAAAATTAAGGATCGTTCTATCACTGTGCTGAATAGGACAATGCTGGAGCGGAACTTGCTCAATAATGAATCAAACTTTTAAGAAGCTGGTAAGCGTTGCAACAAAGGACTAACGCGTGCAAGACGAAACCCCCAATAACGAGATGTATGTCACCGATCTGGAAGAGACTTTAAAAAGTCAGCAAGGTTCAGAACATGCCCAAAAACTCGAAAAGAAATTGGACGCTCTTTCCTCTTGGATACGTGAAAAGTCCAATGAGCCTCAAACTGAGGTTGACTACCAACGTATTCAAACAGTGATAAACGGCATCACAGCAGCACAGGACGTCCTGCGCAAATTTCCAGTCCAGAATTAGAGCCGCGTAAAAGCAGGAGTTTCAAATGGTCAGTTTTGTCACAGGTATAGATACCCCGTATACTTCAACCGTTGAGAAAGCATTAGAAAACAAAGCTGGTATGAACGCGCTCGACATCAGCGTGCGCTTTCAGTCAGAGATGGACAAGATCAATGCCAAGATCATTCAAGCTCAAGACTCTAACTTAGCAGAAACAGAGAAGATGTTCACGCTACAGCTGCTCGTGAACACCTACACCACCATGGGTCAGACACGAACCAGCATGGTGAAGGCGCACGCCGATATGGTCAAAGCCTGCGCACGTAACATTGCCTAAATCATTTTAAAAGGCTCTCTTCCGGTGGCCAAAGCGAGTGTGGAAGAGAGCCTTTGTATATTCAGGTCCATGAGACAGGTTCGGTCTTCCCGAACGCTGACATTCCATGGCATTTTCCAGTTCGCTTTTGGCAAATAGTCAATCTGGCGAACTCCAGCGCTTGTTTAGGTGGGACGGCGAATGGGTAAACTCATCCTCAAAATTCTTGTAGGCCAACAGGCTGGCGCGGAAGTCATGCTCGAGCCGGGTGAGTATACACTTGGTTCGGACAGAAACGACGATTTGCAACTGGCAGATCTGAGCGTTGCCGCAAGCCATATGCAGCTACGCCTGCAAGACAACAAAATCGAAATCTCTGCAAAGGCAGGAGATGTCCGGACAGAAAACGGTGTCTCTCTAAGTAGTGGCAATGACGAATGGGTCGAGATTGAGCCTCTTGATGTCATCAGCATTGGTGTCATCAAAATTGCACTTGGCGCCAAAAACGCTCAATGGGCAACACTAAGCAAAGCATTGAATGCTCCCCATGAAGATGACGAGCAAACAGCAGAGAACTCTGCAGCAAACTCAATCCTTGGCGAGAATGCAAAGCACGTTGACGCGATATTTGCTCCAATTGCAAAACACCGCAAACGCATAGCTTTTGCAACAGTTGCAAGCGCCGTCGTTCTTGGTGGTTTTTACCTCGTTGGCTCGGGCAAAATATCTCCTCGCACAGCAAGTGCCCTCCCTAATGGCGGCATTGATGCAGTGCGTATCGCTCTGGCAGATCTCCCCTTTGCAGAAAGACTGAGCCTGCGTCAGGACGTGGATGATCAGATCTATCTGACAGGCTATGTCAGCGAACCTGTTCAGCGCCGGGCAATCACAGAGGCAGTAGAACGCACTGAAGTACCTGTCCGCTTGCGCGTGCGCGTCATCGAAACACTGAAAAAAGATATTGCCGGGTATCTGCAATCTCGTGGATCCAGTGTGGACTTCGCACTTGCAGACGATGGGGAATTGACCCTCAGCGGATCAGTCCTCGATAAAACAATTGCTGATCAGCTAATCGCGGACTTACGCGGGTTGAATGGCATCTCTGGCATAACATCAAACATCAAAACTGCTGATGATTATCTTCTGGATGTGCGCAAGCTAGCAAAACGCGCCTTGATTGATGACACCATCATTTTCCGGCTCGATGATGAAACTCTTGAAGTCAGCGGTATCATCGCAAGTCAGGACATTGATCGTTGGTCTGGCTTCTTGCGCTCTTACTCCAGGCAGTACGCCGCATTTATTCCGCTGCGCTCTCTCGTCAAGTTGGTTCAGGAAAACGGGCAGGTCGTAGATCTCAAGGCCAATTTCGATGGTGGTATTGAACCCCTGCTTGCTGCTGTTGATCCACTCACGAATGAACCAGTAGAAGAGCGCCAAACCAAAGTGTTGGAATTGGCGCGGGCAATCAAACAGCAAGACGGTTTTGTACCTAATCAACCAAATCAAAAGTCCTCAAGCCGCCTCGCCAAAAGCAATGCGGCAGGACAACGCAAAACTAGTCCTGAAGCACCCGCAACGCCGCTTCAAAAAGCAACTGAACGTTTGCTAAGCAGCATCGGCATTGCATCTGCTCAGGCATCAACGTCACCAACCGGTCAGCCAACTGTATTAGAAGCAACAGATGCAGGCCAGCAAACGACAAACGGGAAGCTGGAAGCTAAAAGCGAAAAGCAACAGGACGTAATCTCTCAAAGTAAAGCAGATGTCCGGTTCCAAAACGTCGCTCTGGACGATCCTGAGCTTAACGAAGCAGCTGAAGTCGTGTTCCTTGCTTGGATGGAATCCGCGAAGGCCAAAGGCTTGATACCTGAAGAGCTAAAAAAGAACTTCCTGCCCTTGCTTGTAACGCCGCCCTCTGAGGGACCTCTCTGCTCTGAAAACCTTTCAGTACCAGTCTCACAGATCCCTGTGACTGTACTGTGGCTTGATATCCTGAGCAGCAGCGAAAGCCTCGCTCTCACAACGTTTCCTGAGGAACGCCAGCGCTACATTCTGGAAGCTGCAGTCAATCCAGCTGCAACACGCGACTGCCTGATCAGATCAGAAAAAAGCAACAACATTGATTTGATCCCCTACTCCAACTTCATCAGAGAGAGCTTACGAAACCCTGGTTTCATCCGCTTCCTGACGCGGGACCTCTCATCTCCGTCTCTGACTGTCACCGGAGCGAGCCTGATCGGCGAGCGTTATGTTTTGAACAGCGAAAACAAACGCTACAAAATCGGCCAGTCCATCGACCAAAGCAGCCGCCTCCTTGCCGTTGGCGAGCTGGGTGCTTTGATCCGCGAGTATGAAGGATACTCTGTCGCGATATATGGCGATCAGACAGCCTGGGTCGTCCGCGAAGCAAACGCGAGGCAGTAAGCCATCGCTCAACAAACAGTAGAGCACTTACTGTACAAACATACGAAAAGCCGGGTCTCATATGAGACCCGGCTTTTTCTTAGGCCACAACGTCTACTTGACTGTAAGAGCCATCATCATCCAGCACCACTTTAACGAAGTGGTTCAATCTGGAAACCCGCAGCTTGAGGGAAGATCGATGTGTTCCCGCGGCGGTCCGCTCTTGATTCAGCTGGTGGAGTGATGTTGAACATCGCCAGCAGGTTACCGGTGGTACCTTGCAGCTGATAGGTAGAGAACTTCAGAATATATTCTGCAGAAATCAGATCGATGCGGCTGTTAAACAACGCGTTTTCAGCGTTCAGCACATCCAGCAATGAGCGCTGACCAATGTTGTATTCCTGACGGTAGCCGCTCACAACACGCTGGTTGGCAGAAACGGTTTGACGCAGAGCGGAGATGCGCTCGCGTGTTGTTTGAACAGACGCCCATGCTTGCTCAACAGCTTCATCAGTTTCGCGGCGCATACGATCAACACGTGCCTGTGCTTCTGCATGCTGTTCAACCGCACGGCCACGCATCGCACTATCATAACCGCCATTGTAAAGGTTCCATCTCAGGCGAACCATGATGCGGTAGTCATCACTACGTCCTTCATAACCATTCAGGTCATCTCCGAAATTGGCAGAACCATTCAGAGTAACTCGTGGCATGAAGGAGGAGTTGCTCTGCTCAACCGCAAAACCAGCAGCGTCCGTGTCAGCCTCAGCCGACAAAATCAGCGGATTACTCTGGCGGGACATGGCAAGTGCAGAAGACAAACTCTTTGCAGCAGCTGAGTTTGCAGCAGAAACAGCACCCAAATTGCTCGGAGCAACACCAACGACGCGGCGATACTTCGCCATTGCATCCAGCAATGACTTACGCACGCTTGCTGTAATCATGCGAGTGGCGGCAACGCGTTCCTGCACCTGAGCAAGATCAGCAGCACCAGTTTCACCACCATCGTAACGTTCTTTCACTTCGCGCGCGAGACGCTGGTGAAGAGCGGTGTTCTCTTTGGATTTGTTCAGAATCTTCTGATGGCGCACAACATCGACATAGGCTTCAACAGCATCAAGTGCAATCGCTTCAGAGCGTTCCAGAACACGCAGAGCAGCACCATCAACACGGGCGCTCTGGCGATAGATCTCATTCACTGAGCCAAAGCCGTCAAACAACAGCTGCTCTGCTTCAACACTCACCTGCTTGGCTCCACGCCATTGCTCAGTGGTGTTGGATTGTGCCCTGCGCAAGCGCTCCGCACCAAAAGAAGCATTCACACTCAACTTCAGCATGAACGCACTTTGAGAAGCACGCAATTCCTGATCACGTACCCTTCTGTTTGCAGCGAACTCTACAATGTCTGGATTAGTGAGAACGGCGGTTTCAACTGTATCGCGTAAAGACGCAGAATGAGCAGACGTCACCCCCAACGCGCACATGAACAGTGCAACAGAAGTACCTCGAAAATGCATTGCCTACACCCCAATGACTTTTCCACTTTGGCGACACTTCTATAGCGGCCAAAGACAGCATCTCACTCACAAAACGAGGATTATTGGCTGAACTGGAAAGTAAATATTATTAGGTAAATTAAACTAGAATATTTCATCTAGTACCTTTCCAGACAAAGTAAGTCACACCCTCAAAACGTGTAGTTGAACTTGTAGAAATCGCTTTTGAACAGACAATAAACTTTTATTGCAGCCACTTAAGACAGTTAAGGATTAGTTTAAATTTCAGTTGTTAGGACTGGTTCTATATTAGTCCACGTCTATCCCCCCTCAATTTTCATAAAGTCTCCCTCACAAAAAAAGAGGCAGATGCCTCAACATCCGCCTCTTTAAAATCTGCATCATTTGCAAAGCGCTTAGTTCAGCAGCAGGTTTGGAATGTACAGAGCCAGCTGCGGAATGAACGTGGTCAGCACCAGTGTCGGCAACCATGCAAAGAAGATGAACATCAGCGTCGGCTTCAGCATCTTGTCAACCGAGGTATCCGTCACCTTGGATCCCAGATACAGCAGTGGAGCAGTCGGTGGCGTAATGTTCGCCATGCCCAGGTTCACACCCAAAACAGCCGCAAAATGGATCGGGTCCATACCAACGCCCTGCACGATTGGAAGCAGCAGCGGCGTTGAAAGCAGGATACCGGAGATATCATCCATCAACATACCGATGATGATCATCACCAGATTCACCATCAGCAAGATCATGATTGGATCTTCAGAGACGGAGTAGACAAACTCCTCTGCAATCGCCGGGATGTCTTCAAAAATCAGGAAGCGGCTCACGATCAACACCATGAAGATCATCGCCATAACAACACCAATGGTGATACCTGAGTTCAAAATGGTTTCACGGAAGGTTTTCCAGGTCAGGCCACGGTAAACGTAGATCGCAACAGGGATCGCATAAACAACAGCAACGCCAGCGGCCTCCGTTGGTGTCATGATGCCACCATAGATCCCGCCGAGGATGATGACAGGCATCATCAATGCAGGAAACGCTTTCAGGCCGCGACGCTTAAATTCGTAATTGAAGTCATCTGGACGCTTTTCCAGATTGATGTCTTTATGCTTGCGCAGCATCACCTGGTTTACAATGATCAAAAGCGTAATGAGGATCAAACCAGGAATGACGGTGGAGAGGAATGCGCGTAACACGGACTGCTGTGCGACCCAGGCATACAAGATGTGAGAAGCACTTGGTGGGATCAACAATCCAAGGGGTGCAGCGCTGACGATCAGCGCAGCAGACTGTCCTTCAGGATAGTTAGCTTTGCGCAGATGCGGCATCATGATGCCACCAATGCAAGTCAGTGTCGCGTTTGCACTTCCGGAAATTGAACCGAATACACCGGACGCAAGCACTGTCGCAGCAGACAAACCACCTTTGATGTGCCCGACAAACAGCTCTGCCATGCTGACAAGAGGCGCAGCAATACGTCCCTTTTCCATAATGCCACCAGCAATGATGAACAACGGAATAGCCAGCAGAACCACATTGTTCATTTTCCAATGGCCGGTTGGTAGATAACCGGCAACATCATGGCCGCCCATATAGGCAAGGAAAATAAGAATTGCGCCAAATGCTAGGTGTACGCTTACACCAAGCAGCAAAAGGCCGCATAGAATGGCAATTGACCCAACAATAATCATTGCGCTGCCCCTTGAGCTTTTATTGGTTCTTCTTCAGGGTGTACGTTTTCCGCAATTTCGCGGGGTTCCCGTTCCGGCCATTTGGGACCGTTTCGCAGCAGCAGATAAAAATGCAGCACGGCGAACATGGTCATGAACAGGAAGCCCAGGAAAATAGCTAATCGAGGCGCAAAGAATGGAATCTTCAGCGCAACGGTCGTCTGCCACATTGGGTAGGAGGCAAGTTCTTCCTCAAGCATGAGCCAGCCCCAATACGTGACCGCACTCAAAACGCCAATTTCAATGATTTCTACAGTCACCTCACGCCACCATATGACGCGCGGGTTTTTGATCAGAAAGCCAAGCACGTCTGCGTTGACATGCTCTTTGCGTGCTGAGGCGACAGCAGCAGCCATGAAGAACATCCAGAAGCTGACAGTCATCAGCCATTCTTCATAGGCAAAAAGGTTGCCACCAAAACCATAACGGACAATCACAACCATAAAAAATGTGAGCGCCATGATTACACCGCCGGCTGTAATCATGAAGTTCATCAGTTTAATGACGCCGTTCAGCGGTTTAGCCACTGGCCTTGGAAGTTCGCTCGTCAGAATACTCATCTGATATTTGCCCTTCGTTTCTTGAAACCAAATAAGTCATAGAAAAGGCCGGCGCAGGGTATGCGCCGGCCTTGAAGAGAAGGGCTTATTGGAAGTCTTTCTTCAGACGGTCAATGGTGTCCTGACCAACAACTTCAGCCATTGCAGGCCAAACTTTTTCGCGTACACGCTCAGCAAGAACTTTTTCCTGCTCAGGGGTGAAGCTCAGGACTTCATAACCGGATTCTACGAGTTTCTGCTTGAAGTTCGCATCGTTCTCTTTGTTGAACTGGAAGTACTGCTTGGAAGCTTTATCAAACGCAGCTTTCACAACAGCTTTCTGCTCATCATTCATCTTGTTCCAGGTTTTCAGAGAACCATAGAAAGAGTTGATTTCAGAGATCGCGTTGTACTCTACGAAGTACTTACCAACATTGGACTTTGCGAAGATGGTGTAAGCAGCCTGTTTGGTGCAGCACAAGGTGCCGTCAACAATACCGGACTGCATTGCAGGGAACATATCACCCCAAGCCATGGTGGTGGTGTTGTAGCCCAGAGTTTCTGCCATGTCTTTAACAACAGCAGAAGACCAGACACGGATGTTCATGCCTTTGTCGCCAAAGCCTGTGTAGTCTTCAGGCTTTTTGTTCGCAACAACACCAACAAAACCTTCAGGGTTGTGGTTGAACAGCTTCAGACCGAGGTTCTCAAGACGCTCATTGATGATCTTGTTGTACTCAGAATCTGGGTTCAACATCACGTTTTCCAGATCATCCCAGCTGGTGAACAGGTATGGCATGGACATGATGTCGAGCACTGGATCTTTGTGGGAGTAGATGAACGCCATCACAAAGTCCACGTTACCGCGGATGGTGTCTTCAACCAGAGACTCACCGGAACCGAGCTGGCTTGCAGGGAAGACAGAAACTTTCAGGCCAACATCAGCAGCCTCAATTTCCTTTTCGATCTGCTTCAGCATTTTGGTGCCTTCGTGATCGACAGGTACCGTACCAGCGATTTTCAGACGCAGATCAGCAGCGTATACGGAGGACGCCAGTGTCAAAGCAATTGCACTTGCTGCACCTACGCTCAATACGCGACGGAAACCCTTTGATACAGTTTTAAGGCTAGGTTTGTTCATTCTTGTCTCCCTAATAACCATCCAGATACGCATCTATTGCTTATCATTGGCTCCCGGATGGCCGATTATGCCTCTCGCAACACATGCGACTTGCGTCAAATCGTGTCACTCAAGATTTTTAGATTGCTACAGCTCAGGGGCCGCGATCAGAAACATCTTTCATTGCTCTTGATGAGTGATGTCCCTGTAAGTGCTTATCCCCTTGTGCCGAATAGATGCGAAGAACTGGCAATAAAGCGCAGTGCGTTTCACATGCATACTTTTACTAACTCGGGAAACATACTAGATATAATTCAAATGATCCATATTTTTTTCACTATTGACCATTTGTCACCTTATGAACTAGTCATATCTACTGAATTTGAAGAAATTTTGGGCGGAAAGCTCTTCAAATTATAGGGTTTTAGGCAAACCAAATGGCGGCAGCAATTTTCTGCATCAAAAAAAGACACTGATATATCAATTCAATATCGGTCAAAAATCGAGAGGAACATCGAAGATGCAGAAACGCTACACGCAAAAATCGAGAATTTTGAGTGGCTGATACATTTGATCCATTTGCACCAAAAAATTTAAAACAATGATTCGTTTGGGAGGGGAAACTATGACGAAAAGCTACCAGGAGACGGTTGATCAACTCACGAAAGCCTATCCAAATCTAAGCAAGCAGCTCAAAAAGAGCGCGGCTTATGTCTTGGAATATCCAAGTGATGTTGCCACCCTGTCCATGCGTCAGGTTGCAGCCCGTGCAGACGTCCCTCCTCCCACCATGAACAGACTTGCAAAATCTCTTGAGTTTGGAACCTACAATGCCCTGCGTGATGTCTATCGCGGCGGGTTCGAGGATTTTTCCTCCAACTACCCATCCCGAGCCGGAGAGCTACAGGCCACACATGGAACCTCAGATATTGAAGCCTCTTTGCAAAGTTTCAAAAGCGCAGCTCTTGGCAATCTGAAGCACTTGTTCGACACCGTCGACCGGGATCACCTCCAACAAATCGTCTCGTCACTGGCCACCGCCCGGAACGTGGTTGTTGTTGGTATGCATGCATCCCACTCACTCGCAAATTACTTGCACTATGTTGCCTCCATGTGCTTTCGCAACTGGCGGCTCATCAATCGCAAGAATGGCGAAATCGCAGATCAGGTTGAGTACATCAACGCCGATGACGTTGTCGTCGCAATCTCCCTGAACCCATGCGCTGCTGACACTGTACTCGTTGCAAAACGGGCGTATGAAGTGGGTGCAACGGTCGTCGGCATCACCGATACCAGAACATCTCCTCTTGCCACTTATTCAACCGACCTCCTGCTCACACCTGTTCAAAGCCCGCATTTCTTTGAAAGTTACGTCGCCACTGCGGCCCTTCTGGAAATGATCCTTGGCTTATTGGTGGCAGATAGCGGGCAGGTCGTCATCGACAACATCACAAGGCTGGAGCGCTGCCGCAATGAACTCGGCGAATACTGGCCAGACCAATAAACCAATAAGAACTCGGAATACCCTATGACAAAGCTCAGTCTCCTTGCCGGTCAGATCAACATTCCTGCGATGACCACAGCAGACCAGCGAGACGCACATGTGCGCTCCGTGACCACCAAGTTGCATCAGCAACTCACTGTAAAGACACATGACCTGGTTGTTCTACCTGAGCTTTCGACCGTTGATTACTCCAGAGCTGCCTTCGCTGAACTCGGCGTGCTGGCAGAAGACCTGAACGGCCCCTCCGTCAAAGCATTTGGCGCTTTGGCAAAACAGCACAACACCACAATCGTCTTCGGCATGCCGCGCAAAGAAGAGGATCACTATA
Source organism: Pseudovibrio sp. WM33 (assembly GCF_001623165.1). NCBI lineage: Bacteria > Pseudomonadati > Pseudomonadota > Alphaproteobacteria > Hyphomicrobiales > Stappiaceae > Pseudovibrio > Pseudovibrio sp. WM33. Next base: position 13,335 of record NZ_LMCK01000009.1, on the reverse strand, counting down.
AGATCTCTCAGGTCGCTGTCGGGCCGGACGGAGCTGTCATTGGCTGCTACGATAAGCTCCACATTTGCCAGTATGGCGCATCTATGGAGAAGGAATACTTCGAGAAAGGCGACCACCTTTTCTCATTTTCCGTAAAGGGCATAAAGGTTGCACCAATCATCTGCTACGATATCCGCATCCCTGAACTCAGCCGCACACTGGCCCTGCAACACGGCGTTGACCTGATCCTGCACAGCGGCGCGTATGCCCGGGATGAAAGCTTCTTCAGCTGGCACGACTTCGTGGTCACCCGCGCTCTGGAAAGCCAGATCTTCTTCCTCAGCCTCAATCGCGCTGGCGAGAACTTCGGTAATTCCACGTTCTGTCCTTCCTGGACAGATGAGAACACACCACGCACAATCTTCCCTCAAACCAACGAGCATTTTGAGGGCTTTGAGCTGGATACGGCTGTGATTGATCAAGCGCGCGAAGACTACACATTCCGCAAGGATTTGCTGGAAGACTACTCCCAACTTAAGCATCAGGAACCTGAGCTGCTCAACCAATAGCTAGCTCTATTCCCATCAGTTTTCCCTCTAGTATCGTTTGCAACAAAACAACTTTCTGGAGGGGAAACACGCCATGACAGATCTGCCAAAGCTTACGGACGCAACGCTTACGCTTGAAAACCGCGTTGCCACACTCACCATGAACCGTCATGACCTGCGCAACGCCCTCACCGGCTCTGCGCTGATTGACGACATCGTGACAACGGCGGAATGGGTCAATATCTGCCCTGATGTCTCAGTTCTACTTCTGACGGGTGCAGGCTCAGCCTTCTCCTCAGGTGGCAACATCAAAGACATGGCAGAACGCGGCGGTGACTTTGCTGGCAATGTGGCTGAGGTGGAGAACCACTACAGACGCGGCATCCAGCGCATTCCTCTCGCCCTGCAAAATGTAGAAGTGCCGATCATTGCAGCCGTCAATGGTCCTGCCATCGGAGCGGGCTTTGACCTTGCCAACATGCGCGACATCCGCCTGGCTTCCACCAAAGCCAAGTTCGGAGAGACCTTCCTGAACCTTGGCATCATCCCCGGCGATGGCGGCGCATGGTTCATGCAGCGCTTAATCGGCTACCAGCGCGCAGCAGAGCTTACCCTGTCAGGACGTGTTATCAACGCCCAGCAAGCCAAGGAATACGGCCTTGTGTTGGATGTGTACGAGCCAGACGACCTCATGGCAGAAGCCAGCAAGATGGCTCAGCAGTTCGCCTCTCAGCCCCCAAAGGCCACGCGCCTCACCAAACGCCTGCTGAAGATGGCCCAGCGCACTGAGCTAAAAGACTTCCTCGACCTGTCCGCGTGCTTTCAGGGCATGAGCCACAATGAGCCCGAACATCTGGAAGCTGTGCTCGCCTTTATGGAAAAGATGAAATAGGCACCAAAACGAGAAGAGCGCTGCATACTGGCGGATACCCGGCAGCGTACAGCGCTCATCCAACAAACAAGAAATGACTTACTTCGCAGGCCTGCGAATGGAAGGCTCCGCTTCCAAGACCAGCGGATTGAGCCCCTCTCCGCCATCTTTCACAATATCAAACAGTTGCAGCCGCATCCGCGGCTCCCAAAAATCGTTGATGTGATCGGCAATACCTGCAACCGCCTCTTCATGCGGCTTATGCTTGAAGAAACCAGCGATCTGGTTTGCCATGTAGGTGAGCTTTTCTGGTGCCATACCCGAGCTCTCCTCCCTTTTAAACTCTCAGTTCCATTGCGCGCAGACTGCACAAGCCTCTCTGAAATCAGAGGACACTTATGCAGCCCAGCGTCAAATACACTTATTCCGCAGTTTCAATCCGGCGAGACCGAGCGGCATGTTCCTGATACTCTTCCTGCCAGTCTGTCTGACCGTTGGAAAGAGAAACCTGAACCGCCGTCACTTTGTATTCCGGACAGTTCGTCGCCCAATCAGAATAGTCGGTCGTCACCACGTTTGCCTGTGTCGCCGGATGGTGGAACGTGGTGTAAACAACACCTGTTGAAACGCGATCCGTCACATTCGCCCGCAAGCTGGTTTCGCCAGAACGGCTCATAAGCTTAAGCCAGTCACCATCTTTAATGCCGCGCACTTCTGCATCATGCGGATGAATCTCCAGCACATCTTCCTCATGCCAAACTACATTGTCTGTACGCCGTGTCTGAGCGCCAACATTGTACTGGCTCAGAATGCGGCCCGTGGTCAAAAGCAGCGGGAAGCGTGGACCGGTCTTCTCATCCGTCGCAACATAGTCGGTCCGAATGAAACGGCCTTTGCCACGCACAAACCCGTCCAGATGCATGGTTGGCGTGCCTTCCGGCATTTCCTCATTACAAGGCCACTGAACAGAGCCCTGCTCCTCCAGAAGGTCGTAGGTCACATTGGCAAAGCTTGGAGTGGTTGCCGCAATCTCCTCCATGATCTGAGAAGGATGAGTGTAAGTCCAGTTTGCTCCCATGGCATTTGCAAGCAGCTGGGTCACTTCCCAATCCGCATAGCCATTGCGCGGTGCCATCACTTTGCGTACGCGGTTGATACGCCGCTCAGCATTGGTGAAGGTGCCATCCTTCTCAAGGAAGGTGGAACCTGGCAGGAACACATGCGCATAGTTCGCGGTCTCATTCAAAAACAGATCATGAACGATCACACATTCCATGGCAGCAAGACCAGCAGCAACGTGCTTCGTATCAGGATCAGACTGCAAGATGTCCTCACCCTGCACGTAGATGCCCTTGAACGTTCCCTCAACAGCTGCATCCAGCATATTCGGAATACGCAAGCCCGGCTCGTCAGAGATGGTCACACCCCAGATCTGCTCATAAATATCGCGCGCATCAGCATTCTTCACATGGCGATAGCCCGGCAGTTCATGCGGGAACGACCCCATATCACAGGAGCCCTGCACGTTGTTCTGACCACGCAGCGGGTTAACACCAACGCCTTTCTTGCCGATGTTACCAGTCAGCATGGCAAGGTTCGCAATGCCGATAACAGTCGTGGACCCCTGACTGTGTTCCGTCACGCCAAGACCGTAGTAGATCGCACCATTCCCGCCGCGCGCATAAAGCCGTGCCGCCCCGCGTACTTCCTCAGCAGGAACACCCGTCAGCAACTCAGCAGCTTCCGGGCTGTTGGCTGGGTTGGAGACGAACTCAACGTAGTCCTGAAACTCATCCATATCACAGCGTTCACGAATGAAAGCCTCATCGAACAAACCTTCAGTCACGATCACATGTGCCATCGCAGTCACAATGGCAACGTTCGTTCCCGGACGCAGCGCCAGATGGTGCGAGGCCTTGATATGCGGAGACTTCACCAGATCAGTCCGGCGCGGATCAATCACGATCAGCTTTGCGCCCTGACGCAAACGCTTCTTCAAACGAGAGCCAAACACCGGATGCCCGTCTGTCGGGTTTGCCCCGATCACCAGCACCACATCGGAATGCTCAACACTGTCAAAGTCCTGCGTCCCCGCAGAGGTGCCAAACGTCTGACCAAGGCCATAACCGGTTGGTGAATGACATACGCGTGCGCAAGTGTCCGTGTTGTTGTTCTCAAACACGGCTCGTGTCAGCTTCTGAACGAGGAAAGTCTCTTCATTGGTACAGCGAGAGGACGTGATCACACCAACAGACTCTTTGCCGTACTGCTGCTGAATGCCCTTCATCTTGTTCGCCGCAAAGCTCAGGGCTTCATCCCAGGAAACTTCCCGCCATGGCAGATCAACGCTCTCACGAACCATCGGGTTGAGGATACGGTCCTGATGCGCCGCATAGCCATAAGCAAAGCGGCCTTTCACGCAGGAATGACCACGGTTCGCCTTGCCATCCTTATACGGCACCATGCGCACCAGCTCATCACCGCGCATCTCTGCCTTGAAGGAACAGCCAACACCACAGTAAGCGCAGGTCGTCACAACAGAACGTTCCGGCTGTCCGATATCGATCACGGACTTTTCCTGAAGCGTCCCTGTCGGACACGCCTGCACACAGGCACCGCAGGACACACACTCAGAATCGAGAAAACTCTCAGACATGCCGGCGGTCACGCAAGAGTCAAAGCCGCGCCCGGTAATGGTCAGCGCAAACGTACCCTGCACTTCCTCACAGGCCCGCACACAGCGCGAGCAGACAATGCACTTGGCAGGGTCATAGGTGAAATAAGGATTGCTCTCGTCCTTTGGCTTCCAGCAGGCATTCACCTCACCGCCGCCATCACGCATTTTAAAGTGGTTCTGCGCATCAGCGCCATAGCGCACATCGCGCAGACCAACCGCTCCGGCCATGTCCTGCAGCTCACAGTCACCATTGGCAGCGCAGGTTAAGCAATCCAGCGGGTGATCAGAGATGTAAAGCTCCATCACACCACGGCGCAGGCCCTTAAGGCGATCTGTCTGGGTGCGAACCTGCATCCCCTCTTCCACCAGCGTGGTACAGGAGGCAGGCGTTCCGCGGCGGCCTTCAATCTCCACCAGACACAGGCGGCAGGAACCAAAGGCGTCAACCATATCCGTCGCGCACAATTTGGGAACCTGAATACCAGCTTCCATGGAAGCCCGCATCACAGAGGTTCCTTCAGGCACGTTCACATCAAAACCATCAACGGTGATAGTGACAGTCTTTTCAGCGGTCGATTGAGGAGTACCAAAGTCTGTTTCTTTAATCAGGGTCATGGGTTCACTCCGCCGCGTCCGTTAATGGCTTTACATGAAAATCCTGCGGAAAATGCGTCAGAGAACTCATCACAGGATAAGGTGCAAACCCGCCAAGAGCACACAGCGAGCCCATTTTCATCGTATCGCAAAGGTCAGTCAGCAACTCCACTTGCTGCTCCGGCTGATCCCCTTCGGCAATCCGGTCCAGCACTTCCACACCGCGCACAGACCCAATACGGCACGGCGTACACTTGCCGCAGCTCTCAATGGCGCAGAACTCCATAGCAAAACGTGCCTGCTTGAGCATATCGACCGTATCGTCAAACACCACGATCCCCGCATGGCCAATCATGCCATTACGCTCAATAAACGCCTCATAATCAAAGATCGTGTCAAACAAAGACGGCGGGAAATAAGCGCCCAGCGGACCACCAACCTGAACAGCCTTCACCGGACGACCGCTCAAGGTGCCGCCACCGATATCGTAAATCAGCTCGTTCAGTGTCAAACCGAAAGCCGTCTCAAACAACCCGCTGTTCTTAATGTTGCCAGTCAACTGGATCGGGATAGTCCCGTGGGAGTAGCCAACACCATAATCTCGGTAGAACCGTGCGCCGCGATCCATGATGATCGGCACAGACGCCAGCGACATCACGTTGTTGACCACAGTCGGGCAGCCAAACAGGCCTTCAATCGCCGGAAGCGGAGGTTTCGCCCGCACAATACCGCGTTTGCCTTCAAGGCTGTTGAGCAGCGAGGTTTCCTCACCGCACACATAAGCACCAGCCCCTTCACGCACTTCCATATCAAACGCATGATCAGAGCCCATCACGGAAGCTCCGAGAATACCGGCTTTGCGCGCAATCTTGATCGCGTCCTGCATAATCGCAACCGCATGCGGGTATTCAGAACGGGTGTAGATGTATCCCTTAGTCGCACCAACCGCGATCCCGGCAATGGTCATGCCTTCGATGAGAACGAACGGATCGCCCTCCATGATCATCCGGTCAGAAAACGTACCACTGTCACCTTCATCTGCATTACAGACGATATATTTCTGCGCACCTTGCGCCTTCAGCACAGTGTTCCATTTGATACCTGTCGGAAAACCAGCGCCACCGCGGCCACGCAGACCACTGTCGGTCACGTCCTGCACAATCTCCGCAGGCGTCATCTCAAGCGCACGCTTCAGGCCAAGAAAACCGTGATGCATCTCGTAATGTTCAAGAGAAAGCGGATCAGTGATGCCACAGCGAGAGAACGTCAAACGCGTCTGTCGCTTCAGATAAGGCATCTCTTCGGTCAACCCATGACACAAAGGATGGTCACCACCATCCAGCAGGCCCGCATCCAGCAGTCCGGCTACATCAGATGGCTTCACCGGACCATAGGCTATCCGGCCCTGCTCGGTTTCAATCTCAACCAACGGCTCCAGCCAGTGCATACCGCGAGATCCGTTACGGATGATTGTCGCATCCACACCGCGCGCGCGCAGCTCTTCCGCCAGCGTCTCAGCAACACGGTCAGCGCCAACCGCCAAAGCAGCAGCGTCGCAAGGAACGTAAAGGACAGCCCCCATCACTTCACCTCCTCAACAAGCTTCAGCACAGCCTCTTCATCAAGGCGGCCATGCAGGTTGCCATCCATCATGGCAGCTGGTGCACACGAGCACAGGCCAAGGCAATAGACCGGCTCCAGCGTCACCTTCCCATCAGGCGTGGTTTCGTGCCATTTGATGCCAAGGTCTCTTTGAATGTCATCTGCAAGCTTTTCGCCGCCCATCGACTGGCAGGCTTCTGCACGGCAAACCTTCAACACGTGGCGTCCGGCAGGTTCTGTACGAAAGTCGGGGTAAAAACTCATTGTGCCATGCACTTCAGCACGGCTCAGGTTCAACCGATCTGCGATCTTTAAAAGCGCATCCTCGGGAACATAACCAAATTTCCCCTGCACATCGTGCAGGATTGGCAGGAGCGGCCCTTCCTGATGTTCGTGGACATCAATAATCGCGGCCGTTTCTTTTTCTATATCCTGCGATTGCGTCTGCAAGGCCATAAAATCCTCCCTCCTCGCACGTCAATGCTTCGTGTTGGCACAATATGTCGCAGGCAATCAATATGATATATCCGTTGGGCGATTGCACATCCCTATCAAGGAAATCACGTAGAGAGCTCTTTGCCCTGCGAAATTCTAGTAATTCTCTTCAAAAAAATGTCCAAAAGCGGCGCACGAGGCTCACGCTGCGTCGCAATCAATCCAACCATAATACTGGCATAAGGATCAGAGATCGGGATGATCTCAAGATGATCAGAGGCAATTGTCTGCGCCACAGCCTGCGGGATAATCGTCCCCCACCGCCCGGTACGCACATGCGCCAGCAGGCACATGATGGAATCTGACTGCAGCACAGGCTTTGCCACCACATCAACATCATGCAGGATATTGTTGATGATACGCCGGCATTGCATGTCACTGGTCAGCAAACACAACGGGACCCTGCTCACATCCTCCAGCGTGGCATGCTCGCGGCCAGAAAGCGGCCCACCTTCAGCCACTACAAAGCAGTAGCGCTCCCGATAAAGAGGAATTTGTAAAACCCGCCCCAAAGGCTCGTTGTCCAGATAGGTCAGCCCCACATCAATTTCCAGATTTTCCAGCTGCGCCAGAATCTCAGAGGACGGACGCGAGAACACCGCAAAATCAACGCCCGGGTTTTCCTCGCTAAAGCATGTGGTGAGTTCAGGAACATAGGTCAGAGCTGTGGGGATGGAGGCAATCCGCAACGTACCCGATTGACCATCACTGACCGCCTTCAGCTCCTGCTTCATGGTCCGCGTATCAGCCACAAGCTTGCGGGCCCATTCCAGCACCCGCTCCCCTTCTGGCGTCAGGCCCTGAAAACGCGAGCCACGCAAAACCAGCAGAGCGCCAAGCTGTTCTTCAAGATGTTTGATGTTGGCCGAAAGCGTCGGTTGCGTCACACCACACTCGTCCGCCGCCTTCCCAAAATGCTTCTCACGCGCCAACGCAATAAACATCTCCAGCTTATCGATCATGGGTTATCCTCGCAAACGTTCCCGCAACACCATCCATCAGCAAGTACCAGTCTGTCAGGCCAATACCGCTCGGGATTGCTCATATCCTCCTACAAGCAATCCCTTAGATGTTTTTTCTTAGCTCTGAAATGAACTAGCATATTCAGAGCAAGAACGATAACGCGGAACATCAAGAACACGGCGCGGTTTGGATAAACTCTGCAATCAGACGTTCATACCGATGAAGCTTACACCAGCGACCATGAATATGGCGGCCAGCATGCGGCGCACCCAGTTGCCTTCGCCCAGGACGACAAAACCGATTAAGGCGGCAAAAATGACGGAGGTTTCGCGCAAAGCTGAGACAGCGCCCAGCGGTGCAAAGTTTTTGGCGTAAAGCACCAGACCATAAGCAATCATGGAGACAAGACCGCCCGTCAGGCCCAGTGCCCATGTTCTCCTGGAAAGGCTTGGCAAAACAGACCACCGCCGCACACCAATGAAGGCTGCGATAAAGACCTGCAAAAACGCACCCCACGCCCAGTAACTCAACGTGTTGCCAGAAAGCCGGACACCAACACCGTCAACCAGCGAGTAAGCGGAGATACAAACACCTGTGGCAACCGCGAACCCAAGCGCCGCACCGCCAACACCTTGCCGCAAGGCAGACCAGCTGGACATCTGAATACCAAACCCGATCAAGCCAATGCCAAACCACGCCCAAAACGGCAGCACTTCGCCCACAAACAGCATGGCCCATAAGGAAACCAGAGCCGGGACAATACCGCGTGCGATGGGATAGACCACACTCAGGTCCCCATGACGGTACGCCTGCCCCAGCGTGTAGTAGTAGACAAAGTGAATGCAGGTGGAGAGCGCCACATAGCCAAAACTCTCAGGTGCAGGCAAAGGCAGGATCATGATCATGACACCTGCCGGGATCATATGCCCAAACGCCACAAGTCCGAGAGTAAGTGTACGGTCACCCGCTGTTTTAACAATCGCATTCCAGATCGCATGCAACAGTGCTGCTGCAAGGATTATCATTATGATGGATAGGCTCATCAATCAAAACCATTCGTAGTGTGGAAGCCTGCCCGGCAGCTTTAAAAAAGCTCCATCATCCGATCTGCGACTGACCTCGCAACACCAGATAACCGGCTTCCATCTTGTTTTATCTATCTTTTAAAATGCTGTAATTTCGAAGGTTTTCGATTTCTGCATCTGATTGCCTGCGTGCCGCTTTAAGCAGATCACAGGCGGGTAGTCTTGTTTCAACTCAGCTTTTTCGGGAGGCTATGAAGCTTTGAATGCCCCAGTCCGCAAAGGCAGTCACAAACGGTTCGTCAAGCGGGCTGTCGGTCACCACATAATCCACCTGTCGTGGGTCCGGTCCTACATACGGTGCTGTCTCACTCAGCTTGCCATGATCAAACGCAACCAGCACCTGATCCGCTTTCTCTGCAATGGCAGCACTCAGTTGGGATTCAACACTACTTTGATAGAGAAACCCCTTGCTGGCAGAGACCGCATCAAGGCTGAAGATGGCCATATCAAGCGCGAACCGCTGTACCTGACAATAGGTGTCGTGACCAAAGGTTCCCCGGTCATTGACCTGCATTTCACCACCAAGCAAATGCACGCGGTTGCCGTTCACATTCACCAGTGTCTGCGCAACACCAATGGAGTTTGTGACCACCGTCAGGTTCCTACGCAATCTCAGGTCTTCCGCCACATATGCCGTGGTGGAGCCGACATCCAAATAAACGGTCATGCCATCTTCAACCACATCACACACAACAGCGGCGATCAGCCGTTTTTCATTGGTTCGCTGTGAAATACGGCGAAAGAAGCTTGGATCATTTTGCGAGCTCGCCAGATAGGCCCCGCCACGCACCCGCTCAAGGTCTGAAGTCATCGACAAAGACTTCACCGTCCGGCGCACAGTTTCTTCAGAAACATCCAGTGCCTTAGCCAGATCAGCATTGCGTGCCGATCCGCCAAGTCGTTTTAAAACTTCCAACAGTTCCAGTTCGCGGTGGCTATGAGACATCTGCCCCTCACGTTTGCGCGGATAATCACGTTCTGTGACTGCCTTACTCCACAATTACAGTCAAATTCCAACACATATGTCGATTTATGTTGGAATTTGTGTGTAGCTGTGGATTATTTGCTGGCAAACGACCACAGTTACATCTCTCTTTCATATTGCCGGAGTAACGGTCTGTCGGACTGCGCCACACCTGTGGCTTTGGGGGATCAGGAACATGCAAAACAAACGCAATGTGCTTTTTATCATCATCGACCAGCTGCGCGCGGATTGTGTGTTCGGTGAACTTGGCAAACACGTAAACCTGCCAAACCTACGCGCGTTCATGGAAGAGAGCGTCACCTTTACACGTCACTTCTCCGTCACCAATCCATGCGGCCCCTCCAGAGCGTCACTGCTGACAGGGCAATACGCCATGAACCATCGTTCCGTGCGCAATGGCACACCGCTGAGGCACGACACGCCCAACATCGCAACGCAAATGCGCAAGGCGGGCTATCTGCCCATGCTGTTTGGATACACGGACACCTCACAGGATCCCCGTGCCTTCCATCCGAACGACCCAGCAGTCAGAACCTACGAATACCCGATGAACGGCTTCCATGAGATAACGGAGATGCGCATGGATATGTCCTATCCATGGCAGTCTCACCTCATGAACCAGGGGTATAAATTTGAGAAGTACTGGGACGTCTACAAGCCCATCTCACCCAAAGGCAAAGCCCCACGCCTCAACGATCCTGCGCTCTATGCAGCTGAAGACAGCGACACGGCGTTTCTAACAGATGCCTTCCTCAAGACAATGCCAGCCTACAGTCAGCAAAGCTGGTTCGCGCATCTTACCTACATTCGTCCGCATCCTCCGCTCGTCGCCCCTGCCCCGTATAACGACATGTACGATCCGCAAAACCTGCCGCTCCCAGAGCGACTGGAAAGCGCAGAAGACGAGCAGGCCCAACATCCGTTCTTCACCCCGGTCATGCAAAACAACAGCGCAGCCAGCTTTGTTGAGGGCTTCCCGGATCTGGAACCAACAGACGAGAACATCCGTACCCTGCGCGCAATCTATCTCGGGCTAGCCACAGAAGTGGATCACCATGTAGGCCGTGTTGTGCAGTTCCTCAAAGACACAGGACAGTACGACGATACCATGGTGATAATCACAGCTGACCATGGCGAAATGCTGGGCGACCATCACAGCTGGGGGAAAATGACCGTTTATGATGCGGCCTACCACACCCCTCTCATCATCCGCATGCCAGACGGAGAGCACGGAACGCAGGTCTCAAAGATCACCGAGTCCATCGATATCATGCCAACCATTCTGGAATGGGTCGGGCAGGATGTTCCAGGCTCCGTGGATGGCAAGTCCCTGCTCCCGTTCCTCCAAGGTGAAACACCTGAGAACTGGCGCACGGTCTCCATGTCAGAGCTGGACTTCGCTGACCCGTTACAGCCAACACTCTGGCAGCAACAGCTTGGAACCAAACTGGACAACTCCTGCCTGAGCATCTTGCGCGATGAGCGTTTCACACTTGTGGAGTTTGCAGCAGATCTGCCCCCCATGCTGTTTGATGCTAAGGGCAAAGGTGAAATGGAAAATCTGACGCAAAAGCCAGAGCATGCTCTAACACTGGCACGTATGACCCGCGAACTCCTCCGCCATCGTATGAAGAACATGGACAAGACCCTGTCCAACTGGATGATCACCACAGACGGCCCGAAACACTGACCCAGGAACGGGGCATCACACCATGCCCCGTTTTTCACCACAAACAGACAGCAGCTGATCAACGCTGTTTAATCTCCTCAATCATCGCCTTACCAATCTCAGCGATCACCGCATTGCGCTGCCTAAAACTCGCATCACTGCCCATCATATAAACCGAAGCCAAATATGGTGCTCCTGCATCCGGCCAGATAACACTGATAATCCCACGCGAACCATTCTGACCTCCACCGCTCTTGTCTGCAATGCGCCAGCCCTTCGGCAGATGCTTTCGGATCAACTCATCCGCAACCTTGTCATCCACCATCCACTGCTGCAGCTGTGCGCGGGAAGACGGAAGCAACACATCCTCAAACAGCAACCTGTCCAATGTCTTGAGCACAGCAGAAGGCGAAGTAGTATCACGGGGATCTCCGTGCCTGGCTTCGTTCATAGCTGGCTCATTCCGGTCCAGACGCGTCACCCGATCACCAAGCCCACGTAAGAATCTGGTCAGCCCTTCCGGCCCATCAACGCGTTTCAAAAGCAAGTTTGCAGCACTGTTATCGCTCATGGTGACCGTCGCTTCACACAGCTGGCCAACACTCATTCCTGAAGCCACATGGTTCTCCGTAACAGGAGAATAAGAGACAAGCTCGGTTGCCTTGTAAGTGACAAGATCACCAAGGTTCTCTTCACCGCGATCAACACGGCTTAAAACGGCTCCGCAGAGCAATGCCTTAAACGTGCTGGCCATAGGAAACCGCTCATCCGCCCGATGCTCAACGGTCCAGTCAGAACCGGTATGGCGCAGCACCACACCAATGCGCCCTCCAACCTCAGTCTCCAACTGACCGACTGTGTCCATCAGTGGCCCAGCCTCACTGACCAAAGGCAAGCTCAACGTGAAGGCCAACGCACATGCAAACCGTCTCATAGGAACGCAGCTTTCCTCTAAAAAACGCAACATTCTCCAATTCCTTTCATGACAAGCAGCGGCCCCATCAACAAATAAATTTCATGAAACAAGTACAGTGCAACCCCTGCCGCAAAGCAGAACACTCAGCAGCATAAATTCGCCAAAACCAGCGCTTAAGCTAGAAATTTCATGTGGTGGGCACCGGTATAATCAGATGCATCCTCAGACCTAAACACTTTTAGGTAGAGCCACAAACGACTAATTCTCGACACAAATATTAGAAAAACTAATAGGCATGGACCGACCAAACATCCCCCTCAACGCCCTCCGCGCCTTCGAAGTCGCCGCCCGGCAAGGCAGTTTTACCCGCGCTGCGATCGAGCTGAGAGTCACACAAGCCGCTGTAAGTCATCAACTTATCGCGCTGGAAGAACTGCTCGGTACATCTCTTTTCCACCGCACACCAAAAGGTCTGGTCCTCACCGATGAAGGCACAGTCCTACACCCCATCCTCACCCAAAGCTTCGACAGGATCGGAAATGTCCTCGATCGTTTCCTTGATGGTCGCTATCAGGAAACTCTCAATGTGGGCGTTGTGACCACCTTTGCAACTGGCTACCTCATAGAGCGCCTGCCAGATTTTCAGCAAAAACACCCCGGTGTGAACCTGCGCCTGTTCACCAACAACAACCGCGTCGATATAGCGAAAGAAGGCCTTGATATTGCGATACGATTTGGAGAAGGTCTCTGGCCTGGTCTGCAAGCGACACCATTGCTTACAACACCTTTAACTCCCTTGTGCTCACCAGATATTGGAGCGTCCCTTAAAACTCCTCAAGATCTCACCAAGCACATTCTTTTCCGGTCCTACCGTTCAGATGAATGGGAATTATGGTTCCAAAACGCATCAACGTGAGCCTCCCCCTTTGAAGTGGTCCACGCCTATAGTTA
>NZ_LMCK01000008.1:0-14022 GCF_001623165.1 Pseudovibrio sp. WM33 | reverse complement strand
TGATGATGCCGGATCAATTTTGAACGCTCATTGACACTCTATGGGTAAGCACTATGGCAGAGGCAAGAGTGTTGAAAAATTCGCTTCAAGGGTACGTAGAACTCTCTCCTAGAGAACGGTTTATGAACAGCTTTTGCCTAACACATCTGAGAAAGTTGCCTAACTGGCTTGACTATCCGCCCCAAATATCAGAAAAGCCGTTCCACACCATACTGTTGGCCTCTTGGCGGAGTGGTGACGCAGCGGATTGCAAATCCGTGTACGCCGGTTCGATTCCGGCAGAGGCCTCCACTTTTCCTCTACCCATTGATATTGTTAGTTATTGCCTATCTCAGGCGCAGAAGAATTGCGTCTTGCGATCAGTCATGTCTCACGCTTTACAACACCGGAGGCGCGTCTACTTTTACGCGGCCAACCTCCCGATGATGGCTCGGTTTACCTGTCAGCTTGCTCCTGAAATTCAGATAGCCAGTATAAATCTCTGACTGCCGCCCCTTCACGCCCGGCAACGAGCGCAGGTCTAACCCAGACCATGGAAAGTAAGGCGAACGGCGCAAATCTGCGAACAGACCAATACGAACACCCGGACGTGTTGCAATCCCGCGGCGATGGAACCCATGCGTATCAGCAATCACCAGTGAGTTTGCAGGCACATCAAAACTGATAGACTCACCATACCCCAACTTTAAGATATCATACTCGCTTGCACGAAATGAGCCTGCCGCATGCATACCATCGGGATGCTGAACTGCATTCAAGCTCTGCTCAAACTCCCAGGCAGTCCGTTCCGGTGTATAACGATGAGACCCCGGCACATAATGAAAAGGCCCATCGGCAACATCCACATCACGCAAAAACAGCCAAGCCTTAGATGTGGCATGGAACGTATCAATGTGAAAATCAGTCTGCGGGTCTTTCTTCTTCTTGTCCAAATCCCACAAAACGGCATGCAAAAACATAATGGGATCCGCATTGTATGACCCCACATAGCGCATGGCATTTTGCAAAAACGGATCATGCACTGCCCTGCTCAGGCCGGGCAAATCTTTCAGCACCGAAGGTGGCAAACCGATGAAACGTGTCACCGTTTTCCCTTGCCGCATTTCGCTTGCTGCAAACGATTTCGTTGCAATCTCATCCTGAATTTGCGCAAAAACATCATTGGAGAGAAAATTCTCTTTCACCACATAACCATTGCGATGAAAAAACGCTTTATCTTCATCTGGCAGAAAGTGAACCATCTGACGACGACGCAGATCAGCCATCTTCTCGGCCCACGCCACACGCTTCAGATAAAACCCACGCTCATTTAACCAACGATTTCCAATAATCGGATTCTTCTTAAATGACTTTTGCCCCATCAAGGCATCTAGTGCCCAGATAGGACTTTTTAAAATTCGCAACACACCAGCCCCTACTCTTCTGGCAAAATCTGCCAGAACCTGTGCAGTAACAGACACTCTACGTATTCCTGTAGTCATTTGCCAATTAAACTCATTGGGCAGGCTATTGCAGCACTGAGGATTTAAAGGGCAACTTTCCATGAGCGATACACTTGATCAACCAACCAAACGCTCACCTCCTGCGCGCCGTAAGAAGAGACGCCGCAAAGCAGAGTTTGCCTCCGAAAGCCACATGTGCACTCATTTCATCAATAAGCTTCCGGAAGAGTGGGTCGCTTATCCTGAGTGGGGCAACTGGGATATTCTGCTTGTCAGAACAAAAGATGGTTTTCAGGTTGGCATCGAGGCCAAGTTGCGCCTCAATGCAAAAGTCATTTCTCAATCAGCAGAAACCGCCTATCAGAGTGACAGACCGGGACCAGATTGCCGAGCAATCCTGATCCCAAAGGGCTCCAATCTCGATTTTCAACCGGTTTGCAACATCCTGTCTCTACAGATCATCGAGGTTGAGAGCGAATCCTCCAAAAGCCCAAGCACGGTCAGCTGGTACCGACCCAAACTCCCCAATCCAGATCGTGCGTCTCCAGCAGGAAATTTTAAAGAGTTTTATCCCATCGAACGGTTGGAACTTCCTGAAATCATTCCAGTTGTTGAAGCCGGCAAGCCCTCTCCCATCAAGCTGACACCGTGGAAAATTAAAGCCATCAAGCTTGACATTCTACTGCAAAAGCATGGCGTGGTTACGCGCAAACTGTTCAAGGCCCTCAACCTCAGCACAACACTTTTCCTTCATTCCGGCAACGGCTGGATGCTGAAGGGATCAGAACGAGGCGCATGGACACGCGGCCCCAGTTTCCCCGATTTCAGAACTGGGTGCGAAGAGAACTACGACGAGCTGGAAAAACGTTACAAAACATGGGTTAAGACCTTACCGATGGAAGGCATCCTCGCACCGGAAACCGAAAAAGAACCCGGCTAATGAGCGGCCCTTTGTTGTTGCATGCAGAACAAACACCCCGAAACAACAGAGTTTCACTTGACCTAAATAGCTGTTAGATTACCCTTAGGTAAACCAAGCATCTGGGAGGGAGCGATGGTTTTCAAAACGCAAGATGAGACGGGCACCTTCAAAACGTTCAGGGACGCAAAGCGATATTATTGGCTGATTGCTTATGCCAGCAGCAGCGTCACACTCATCACAGTCGCGCTTTATGCCTACACGCACGTCACAGCAACTCTGTTCATTCCCCTCGTTTACTTCTTCATTGTCATTCCCGGCCTGGACGCTCTGATCGGCGAAGACCCGTATAATCCACCCGATGATGTGCTGGTTCAAATGGCAGAAGACCCCTATTACAGTCGGCTCGTGCGCTGGCTCGTACCATATGCCTGGATCAACCTCTTTGCCGGTGTCTGGCTTGTTGGCACCTATGATCTGCCTCTCTGGCTGATTGCTTTGTTTGCCTTTGGCAAAGGTCTGTTCGGCTCTGGCACCATCATGCTTGCTCATGAACTCGGCCACAAAACCAACAAGACAGATCAATTGCTGGCCAAGTTTGCGCTCGCAGTTGTCGGCTACGATCACTTTTGCATTGAGCACAATCGCGGCCACCACGTACATGTGGCAACACCAGACGATCCAGCCAGCTCCCGCATGGGAGAAAGCATCTACGCCTTCGCTTGGCGCGAAATCCCCGGCGCATTCATCAGAGGCTGGCAGAACGAAAAGGAGCGCCTGCACAAGAAAGGCCTCAGCACCTTCTCGGTAAAGAACGATATTTTACAAGGCTATGCCATCACATTGATTGTATTTGCCATTTGCACTGCTCTGTTCGGCTGGAAGGTTCTGTTGTTGCTGGCAATTCAAAGCGTAGTCGCATGGTATGGCCTGACGCAGGCAAACTATGTGGAGCACTATGGCCTGCTGCGCCAGAAGGACAAGAATGGCAAATACGAGCGCTGTCAGCCGCGCCATTCATGGAACACCAATCACATCTTCTCAAACCTGAGCACGTTCCACCTGCAGCGCCATTCAGACCATCACGCCAATCCTCTGCGCCCTTATCAAACCTTGCGAAACTTCCCAGACTTACCCTGCCTTCCGAGCGGATATCCCGGTTGTTTTGCTCTGGCGGCTATCCCGTCATTATGGTTCAAAACAATGGACCCTAAGGTGCTGGAATGGGCTGGCGGAGACATTGACAAGGTCAATCGCGTCAAAGGGTATGAACCGGTCGCATATACTGCCCCGAACATCTGTTGAAACACACAGAATACCGCTGCATTACATGGTAATCACAGGGCCGCCCCGCTAAAACAGGATCAAGTTTTGAAGCGGGGTTAGACCAATGCAACATGGTGGCGATCTTTCAAAGGCAATTGCTGAATTTGGCGGCGAAGTCTGTGACTGGATGGACCTTTCCACCGGCATCAACCCTGTTGCCTACCCGGCCGCAGAACATATCACATTCCGCGGACTAGCCGAGCTGCCAAGCGAAAGAGCAGAAACCGCGCTGATTACAGCTGCGCGAAAGGCTTACCAAGTCGCGCCGCACTCAGGCATCACCGCCACACCCGGCACTCAGGCAATCATCACGGCACTACCGCATTTATTGGGCGCCAGCTCTTCAATCGCAATCGTCAGCCCAACTTATGCTTCCCACGAAGAAAGCTGGAGAACCGCAGGTGCGGCCGTCCAATGCGTTTCCGCTCAAGAAGCCTTTACCGCCAAGACAGATCACCTCTTACTCGTGAACCCAAACAACCCGGATGGCTATCTCTTCTCAAAAACAGAACTGCTGGAACTGGCAGCTAAAAGAAAAGAAATCGGCGGCTATTTGATCATCGACGAAGCTTACATGGATTTATATCCAGAAGCCTCAATCATCCCAGATCTTGCCGACTTTCCAATTCTGGTTTTGCGCAGCTTTGGCAAGTTCTACGGTCTTGCAGGCTTACGCCTCGGCTTTCTTGTTGGTCCCAAAGCGATTACAACGAAACTACAGAACCAGTTGGGCAGTTGGGCGGTCTCCGGCCCCGCATTGGATGTTGGCTGCGCCGCTTTGTCGGATATGAACTGGCAAGACGAAATGCGAGCGTTTTTGAAGACGGAGATGGCCATCTTCAGGGCTACATTTCAGGAGCGAGGTATATCAGTCATAGGCCACACCAATCTCTATCTGTTGATTGACCACCCTTGTGCTCACCAGCTCCATACAGCGCTGGCGAAAGAGAAAATTTGGACACGTGTGTTCGATTACAGCAAAAGCTGGTTACGCCTTGGATTGCCTGCATCTCAAGCCGCCCGAAAGCGATTTACGCAAACTTTCGAAAGTGTAGTGCGATCGGTTGAAAATCATGCTGCTCTTTGAAAACACACTCTGGGTCGTACTACTTGCCATTCTTCTGGATGCAATCATTGGCGACCCAAACTGGCTGTGGTCCAGACTGCCGCATCCAGTCACTTTGATTGGCAAGCTGATCTCCTACATGGATCACAACTACAACAAACTCGTGCACCAACGCTCAGCTCGCAAAACCAATGGCATTCTAACGCTTGTCTTATTGATCAGCAGCGCCGGCTTTGCTGGACTTGCACTCCAGTATCTGCTCGATTTCCTGCCATTTGGTGGCATTCTGGTCGCGCTGATCGGCATGACCTTGATCGCACAAAAAAGCCTCTACCAGCATGTCGCGCGAGTACGCGATGCCCTGAGAAACTCCGGCCTTACTGAGGCCCGCAAGCAAGTCTCCATGATCGTTGGCCGCAATCCGGAGTATCTGGATGAAGCAGGCGTCAGTAGAGCAGCCATTGAATCATGCTCAGAGAATTTCTCAGACGGTGTAGTTGCACCCATCTTCTGGTTTGCCGTTTTGGGCCTGCCTGGGCTGTTCATCTACAAAGCCGTTAACACCGCTGACAGCATGATCGGCCACAAAAACGAAGCCTATGAAGACTTTGGTTGGGCCTCCGCACGATTTGACGACTTGATCAATCTACCAGCCTCTCGCTTGTCCGCTCTGCTGATCGTGCTCGCAGCACTCATTTCCGGCAGAGCCTATAAAACAGCATTCAGCACCATCCTCAGGGAAGCAAAAAACCACCGCTCCCCCAATGCAGGCTGGCCCGAGGCAGCTATGGCAGGCGCACTCGGAATAGCCCTTGCAGGCCCACGCCAATACGCTGAGTATCGCGTTGAAGATCCCTTCATGAACGCAGAAGGACGCAAATTAGCGGATGCCGACGATATTCATGGTGCGCTGAAACTGATGGCAATTTCCAGCGCCCTCTTAGCGTTTCTGATCGCAGCAATATTAGCTATCTAATGCGGCTTTGAGCAATTTCCCAAAGCGCATCCAGATCAAGATGCTGCTCCAGATGATCAGCCAGCGCATCCAGCGCTCGTTCAACACGATGCTCGTATCCCAATTGAGAAACAGCCCCAAACCCTTTCAGGAATGCTGCACGAAACGCATCTGAGCCAAAGACGCCATGCATATAACACCCTGAAATCTGGCCGGTTTTCGAGATCGCACCATCCACGTGGTCTCCAAGGTCAACAAAGGGACGTTCACAATCCGGGCCAGACGTCCGCCCCACATGGATCTCATAACCTGTGACACTCTCACCACTCGGGACATGCAACCCGGTCTTCTCCGTGGTTTCCTTATGGGCTGTCAAAACCGTTTCAACATCCAGCAAACCAAGCCCGTCAACGGTGCCAGCATCACCTTCAATGCCTTCAGGATCCGCGATAGTTTTGCCAAGCATCTGGTAGCCGCCACAAATCCCCAGCACTTGCCCACCGCGGCGGACATGACCGTAAAGATCAATGTCCCACCCCTGAGCGCGGAAGAAGGCAATATCACCGATGGTGGACTTGGTCCCCGGCAGCAAAACCACATCCGCATCAGCTGGCAGCACCTCACCCGGGAGCACAAACTCCAGCGAAACATCCGCTTCCATGCGAAGTGGGTCAAGATCATCAAAATTCGCAATTCGGCTGATGACAGGAACCACAACCTTCAACTTACCGCGACTGGTGCTCTCAGACAGGTCCAGCGCATCTTCCGCAGGCAGGTCCATCACTTGCGCAAACCATGGCACCACGCCATTGCAGGGCCATCCGGTTTTGTCCTCAATAGCCGTTACACCTGAATCAAACAGTGAGGGTTCACCCCTAAACTTATTGATTAAAAACGACTTTATGCGTTTTACTTCACCACTTTCCAGCACAGCATGCGTTCCGACCAACGAGGCAATGACGCCGCCGCGATCAATATCTCCACACAGTACAACCGGTACATCTGCTGCCTCGGCAAAGCCCATATTGGCAATGTCACCGGAGCGCAGATTGATCTCAGCCGGCGAGCCGGCTCCCTCAACCAGAACCAGATCAGCCATTGACTCAACTTCAGCAAAACTCTCCATAACGTACTGGATAAGCGTGCCTTTTTGCCGACCAAACTCCGCCCCGCGCAACGTACCAAACCGTTTGCCCTGCACAATCACCTGAGACCCACTGTCGCTTTCAGGTTTCAAAAGCACAGGGTTCATATGCACGCTCAACGCAACATTTGCGCCTCGTGCCTGTAAGGCTTGAGCGCGCCCAATCTCTCCACCGTCAGCCGTGACAGCAGCGTTGTTAGACATGTTCTGCGGTTTGAACGGCTGAACGGAAAGACCACGCCGCGTGAAAGCACGCGCCAGTCCGGCAACAAGCACGCTCTTACCAACGTTAGAGCCAGTGCCCTGTATCATCAGGGCTGGCTTTCTTTTCTGCGAAACAGATGACGTCACAACTTAAAACTCAATGCCTTCCTGCGGCTTCACACCAGAGCGGAACGGATGCTTGATCTGGCCCATCTCAGTCACAAGATCAGCAATCTCAATCAACTCGTCCTTCGCATTCCGACCTGTGATAACCACATGAACATCATCAGGTTTTTCATCACGAAGGAAGGACACGACATCCTCAAGCGGAATGTATTCATAACGCAGCACGATGTTCAGCTCATCCAACAAAACCATCTTATGTTCACGAGAACTGATCAACTCCTTTGCAGCATCCCAGGCAGCGTGTGCAGCTGTAATATCGCGCTGACGGTCCTGAGTTTCCCATGTAAAGCCTTCGCCCATGCGTTTGATGGTGACGAGATCGGAGAAACGATCCAATGCCATGCGTTCACCAGTCTCCAGGCGGCCTTTCACGAACTGTACAACAGCCACTTTATGGCCGTGACCAAGGCTGCGGAAAATCATGCCGAAACCGGCGGTGGATTTGCCTTTCCCCTTGCCGGTATGGACGATCAGCAGTCCCTTCTCGATGGTCTTAGTCGCCATGATCTTATCGCGCGCAGCCTTCTTCTTACGCATCTTTTCAGCGTGGCGTGCGTCCAGATCTTCTTCACTCATGTCAGCCTTGGTAACCATTCTTATTCCCCTCCATCCATGAGCGCGCGTCGCAGCTCTATTAAGTCCTCAAAGGCGCTGTTTCGTTTCGGCACCCACATATCTCGTTGAATGATCTCTAAAAATCGCTCTGTCATTTCCAAAAGCGCTGCAGAATTCTTCTCTGCAATAAAGTCCCGCACCTCATCATCATAAAGATATGCATCATAGAGCTGGTCAAAATGATGGTTAGAGACAGCGTTGGTCGTCGCCCCAAAAGCAAAGAGATAGTCGACCGTGGCCGCCATCTCAAAAGCACCTTTATACCCGTGGCGCATCACACCTGCGATCCATTTTGGATTGGCAGCTCTTCCTCTGACAACCCGCCCGATTTCCTCAGAAAGCGTGCGAATGACTGGGCGTTCGGGCCGCGAATGGTCGTTGTGGTAGACGTGCGGAGCATCGCCTTTGAGCGTTTCAACAGTTGCGGCCAAACCGCCCTCAAACTGATAATAGTCATCAGAATCAAGGAGATCGTGCTCTCTGTTGTCCTGATTGTGAACCACTGCATCAGCATGGGTGAGCCGGGTGACCAGATCGTCTCTGGCTTGCTCGCCTTCTTGCGAACGGCCATAGGCATAGCCTCCCCATTCAAGGAAACTCTCCGCAAAATCCGCACGTTTATCCCATAGCTTCTCATCAATCAGTGCCTGCAGGCCAGCGCCGTAAGCGCCTGGTTTACTTCCGAAAATCCGGGTGGAAGATCGCTTGCGCGCTTGTCCTTCTTCAACGCCCTTGGCCAGTAATTCCCCAAGCTCAGTTTGGTATCGCGCCGCCAGAGGATTGGCATCATCAGGCTCATCAAGATCGCAAATCGCAGCAACCGCAGCGTCGAACAAATGTATGAGTTGTGGGAACGCATCGCGAAAAAAGCCGGAAATTCTGAGGGTTACGTCAACGCGGGGGCGTTGGAGCTCGGAAAGCGGAACAATTTCAAAACCTGTCACGCGGCCAGAGGTGTCTTCCCAGACCGGACGAGCCCCAATCAGGGCCAGCGCCTGTGCGATATCATCCCCGCCGGTGCGCATATTTGCGGTTCCCCAGCAACTCATGGCGATGCTTTGCAGCCACTCGCCGTGCTCCTGAAAGTGTCGCATAATCAACGCGCTAGCGCTTCTCTCGCCAAGCTTCCAGGCAACCTTTGTAGGAACTGAGCGGACGTCAACAGAATAAAAGTTACGCCCGGTCGGCAGCACATCAGGGCGACCACGCGACGGCGCACCCGATGGTCCGGGGGGGACAAACCGTCCGGACAAGGAGGATAACACCCCCTCAACCTCAGCAGCGCCAGAGGCATCAACTGAGCGCGCAATCTCTTGGCTCAAAGCCTCCAACACGGCACAAGTCACTGTAAATCCAGCCGGAACCGTCAGCTCACCTGAGACATACGCCAATGCCAGCGCTTCCAATCGCTCAACCGTATCCCCGCAGCTGCGCCACGGCGCGTCAACAAGCTCCTGCAAAAGCACAGGCCGTTCACCAGCCCACGCCTGCTCAAAGGCACAATCCAGCGGATCAAACGGAGCCAGATTCAAATCCTCAGCAAGTGCGCGTAACAAGCTGTTCTCATGAGGCTTTTCACCACGTGGCACACGCAGCAAAGCCACCAGCAGCTCGGCCCGCTGCTCTCCTGTTGGCGACTGCCCCAGAATGTGCAAACCATCGCGAATTTGCAGCTCTTTTAGATCGCACAAATAAGCATCAAGCCGCGCCAGACGAGTATCCTCGTCCATCTCGGATGTCAGGCCGATATCCTTGTCCATACCTTCACGCGCAACAACGCCAAGTATCTCTTTTCCAAGCGCTTTCAGGCGGCGATGGTCCACCCCTGCGGCGATGTAATACTCATCCAGTAACGCCTCCAGCTCCAGCGCAGAGCCGTGGCTCTCAGCACGGGCCAGCGGAGGGGTAAGATGATCGATGATCACCGAGGATAACCGCCGTTTTGCCTGCGATCCCTCTCCAGGGTCGTTAACGATGAAAGGATAGATATTCGGTACCGGTCCAATCACAGCTTCAGGATAACAAGCCTCTGATAAGGCTAATGCTTTTCCGGGGAGCCATTCCAGATTTCCGTGTTTGCCAAGGTGAATAAGTGCGTCCGCCTCAAAGCTGTCGCGCAGCCACATGTACCAGGCAAGGTAATGATGCGGCGGAACAAGCGCCGGATCGTGATAAGTCTCTTTAGGATCAATGTTATAGCCGCGTGCGGGCTGAATGCCGACAGTGATATTGCCGTAAGTCTTAAGCGCCAGCTGGAAAGAGCCGTCCACAATATGCGGATCGTCCTCCGGCGCCCCCCAGCGCTCCTCAATCCCCTCTCGCACTGCCAAAGGCAGTTGAGAAAACAACTGCTTATAGCGAGCAAGCGCAAACACTTCCCCGCCTTTGCGTTGGTTTGCGTTCCTATGGGAATTGGTGGGGCCAGCCAACAGGTCGTCTATCAACGCCTCAGAAGATTTCGGCGCATTCTCTACAACTCCATAACCTTCTGTTTTCAAAGCAGAAAGCAGATGCGCGCAAGAGGCAGGTGTATCCAGCCCAACCCCATTTGCTATACGCCCATCCTTGTTGGGATAGTTTGCGAGCACTATGCCAATTTTGCGTTGATTTGCGTTTTTGTGTCTCAAACCCGCCCAATTGGCCGCCAACGCTGCCACAAACTTAATCCGGTCCGGTTTTGGCACAAAACGAACAAGCGAACATTGGGTCCTGACATCACGCCCACCTTCTTCCTTAAACGAGATCGCCCGAGTCAAAAGACGACCATCAATTTCAGGAAGCACCACATGCATGGCAAGGTCGCGCGGGGATAGGCCCTGATCACTCTCCGCCCAGCCTTCTTGCGAGGAAGACGACAGAACGATCTGCAGAACACATGCACCTGGGTTGTCCAGCACCGTGCCGGAATGAACAGCACCCGCACTCGACAAAGCAAAGGCTGTGGCATTCAAAACCACATCTGGCGGACACTGCTCAAACACGCTGGAAACAACACCAGCGCATTCCGCAGTTTTCAGGCTCGCCACATAAAGCACCAACGGGTTTATCCCCTGTGCCTCAAGCGCATGGCATAATGCCTGCACTGGCTCGATTGCACCGCTCTGGTACAGCGCCCGATAAAACACAATGGCCGCGACCGGACGGCTTGAGTCTTTCCAGCTCGCCCGCACATCATCTAAGGAAGGAAGCGAATGCCCTTGCAGCACCAGCCCGGCCCGCGGCAACGCCATTGGCTCCGATGGTGTCTCAACAGGCAACTCAGTAATCTGCGCGGCATAAAGCAAAGCGTTAGAAAGGTTCTCCGCCCCGCCCTCAATCAGATAGCGCCACAACATCTGCGCAACTGACAAAGGCACGGTGGAGCGCATCGCCAGCTCTTCGTCCCACTTGTCATCACCGGGCAGCAGAACCAGCTTCACCCCGTCAGCGCGGGCAGCTGCTTCCAGCCGCTCAACGCCGTAACGCCAGTATTCAACACCGCCCAAAAGGCGCACCACAACAAGCTTGGAAGCCTGAATGGTCTGCTCAACATAAAGATCAACAGAGTACGGATGCGACAGCGCCAGAAAACTGGCAAGACGAAGAGAATAGCCCTCATGCTGGGCATGCGCCACCGCAAGCCCGGCAAGCTCTGTGTCTGCTGCACTTAAAAACACAACATCCGCAGGCGCCTGCTCAAGGTCGACGGCCTCTTCACCATCATCCAATCGGCGTGATTGCCCGACAAGTACGTGCATCAGGCCTGAACCAACTCAAATTCACTCAGCGCAGCCTGCACACTGTGCTTGTCCAGCCCCGCAAGGCCGATCACAACAAGTTTGGAGTGGCTTTCACTGCCAGCCGCAAACCATGCTTCCACACGCGGCCCAACCGCCTGCACCAGCACCGGCGCGATCTTGCCCTCAACCACCACACTGCCCTTAATGCGCAACACACCAGAAACCTTCATGGCCGCTTCCACCTGTGCCTTCACCTCATCAATTGAAGCAAATCGGCGGGTTGGTAGTACAAAACTCTCAAAATCATCATGAGAATGATCGTGATGATGATGGTGGTCGTGGTCGTGGTCGTGGTCGTGGTCGTGGTCGTGGTCGTGAGCATGCTGCGCTTCATGGTGAGAAAGACGCAAGTCCATATCATCTTCGGCCCCGGCATCACGCCCAAGCAGGACATCCAGCGCCAGCTCGCCATGAGAGGCAGAAACAATCTCAACCCCATCACGCACCCGGCCACGGATCGTCTGCTTCACCGCCGCCAGCTCTGCTTCAGTCAAAAGGTCCGCTTTGGAAAGCACAACAAGGTCAGCACAGGTCAGCTGATCAGCAAACAACTCTTCCACCGGGCTTTCATGGTCCAGCGCATCATCCGCCGCCCGCTGCGCAGCAACAGCCTCTTCATCGCAGGCCACTTTGCCAGCAGCAACAGCCGGTGCGTCCACCACGGTCACCACACTGTCAACGGTCACGCGCGGCTTGACAGAAGGCCAGTTGAACGCCCGCACCAACGGCTGTGGCAGGGCAAGGCCAGAGGTTTCAATCACAACTACATCCGGCACCTGCTCGCGCTCCAGCAACATTTCCATGGTCGGCAGAAAATCATCAGCTACCGTGCAGCAAATGCAGCCATTGGCCAGCTCCACCACTTCATCAGCAGAACAGTCCGGATCGGCACAGCCATTCACCAGTGAGCCATCAAAGCCCATCTCGCCGAATTCATTGACGATCAGCGCAATGCGTTTGTTCTGTGCCTTCATCAGCAGGTTACGCACCAGCGTTGTTTTTCCGGCACCCAGAAAACCAGTGATAATGACAGCAGGGATTTTTTTAGAAGGTGCAGCAAATGAAACAGTCATAGGGAAATCTCCGGAAAAACAGCAGGCTTCAGCTGCAAAGGCTGTCCAGCAGCCAAAAACATCACAAAATGGCAGAGGTCGGCGATACGCTGGTTCAGGCGTCCAGCTTCATCTCGAAAGGTACGGGCCATAGCGTTTTCAGGCACAATGCCCATGCCCACTTCATTGCCAACAAACACAACGGGGCATGGCAAAGCGCTAAGAACCTCCTGAAGCCGCGCAAGCTCCACGGTCCAGTCCCGCTCCGCATGCATAAGGTTGGAAAGCCAAAGTGTCAGGCAATCAACGAGGATCGCACGATCGCTGTTGGCATGCGCTTCCAGCACGCGCACAAGCTCCAGCGGCTCCTCAACTGTGTCCCAAAGGTCACCGCGCTGCATCTTATGATGCGCGATGCGCTCCTCCATTTCACCGTCAAAGGCCTGGCCTGTCGCGATATAAGTCGGGCGCCGCCCGCTGCTTATAACCAGCTTTTCCGCATATGCGCTTTTCCCGGAACGAGCTCCACCCGTAACCAAGCAATGGCGAACACGAAGGTCGCCTCTCTGTTCAGCCATCTGGGTTAGCTGAGCAGCAAGCGCATAGAAGCCGGGGCTTCAGTCAAAGAATATGAAAGTACAGCAACTGTCTCGCACGAAGACAGGAAAATATGCGTCATGAGCACCTCTCGCCGTCCACCCGACAGCAGTCCTATGTCAAATCATATCTCCAGCCGGTCTCCTGGCTTGCGGCTCAACCGACCATAGCCCCTTCCCAGCCCTTTAAAGGCCAGTGGGATTTTCGCTAAGGTCTCACCGCTCACAGTTGCGGGGGCAGCTGCGGCTTGTCTCCATAATATATGGAACCGCATTCCCGTTTAATCTTGTCATTCCAAAGCCTGAGCCGGAACAAAAAGAAACTGGAGTTCTGGCCTTAAGTGTGGGGCGCAATCAGCTCTCCTGTCAATTGTCTTTGTGAGGATTCCAACATCACCGGAAAATCAAACCCGCAAAATCCGCGGTTTTTGGAGATTTCTGGCTAACCCCCTTGGATATCTCAATAAAAAAATAGAGAAACTGTCCACAAATCGAAAAATACGCAAAAAACGACTTGGCAAACACAACATGCCTCTGTAAAAGCCTCCTCACGCAAACGGCGAGGCAAACTCGCAAGGGTGTCATGATCCCCGGTAGCTCAGTGGTAGAGCAAGCGGCTGTTAACCGCTTGGTCGCTGGTTCGAATCCGGCCCGGGGAGCCATCCTTTTTCGTTTGCAGCCATACGGCAAGATCATCGTGATCCCCGGTAGCTCAGTGGTAGAGCAAGCGGCTGTTAA
>NZ_LMCK01000007.1:0-39582 GCF_001623165.1 Pseudovibrio sp. WM33 | reverse complement strand
CTAACTTTCAAACCGGACCACTCAAGTGGGGCTGATCAAATTATGATCTGAAGTGGTGGTGCATCAGCAAGAGCAGGGGTTATGAGTAAGAACGAAATAAGAGAGAAGAGGGGAAGGTGCATTCAAAAATCTCATAGTTGAGAAAAACAATTTGGGATTGAACAATCGATTCGATAGTTTCCGCACGGAAATGTGTTCATCCCATGTTATCCAATGTATGAAGCATGTGCTCTACAAGACGACACTGCGTTGAAGTGCCTAAAACTCTCAGCTTATTGAAATTTTTGAATTAAATTTACCTGAAAGTTGAATTGTCTGTTGATCCAAAAGCAAAAAGCCACTTAAAATTCAGGGACTAAAGCCAAAGGCCGTTTTTTGATGGATGGGAGACCTGAGAAGACGGCGTGTGGGGGAGCAGGCTTGTGTTCTATCGTGCGTTTTTCGGTTTCATTTTTGATTTTCTGTTGGTGCCACTCCGTTTCGGAACTCTACTAGTCACGATCGGCTATATTGGTTTTCTAGCCCTGAATATCCTCTTGATTCTGGCTGTTCCTGCGTTCTTTGATCTTTATGTGGTCAGTGAGCCTCGGGTCTTTGCTGAATTCCGCGATACGATGTTCTATCTGGATACGGCCTTTATTGGTGATCCAATCGTCTTCGTGAGCCTGGTGTTCTTCAATCTGCTGCTAGCAAACGCCACGTTGACGACACGCCTGACCCGAAGCCGCTGGCGGTTCTTTTATCCGGTTCATTTCACGCCCATCAATTTGCGCGAATATCGTGTGGCTCTTGCAGGTTTAGGCTATTATGTCAGCTGTTACAGCGCGAATTGGGTCTTCTATGAATTGCAGGTGGATGACCTTATTCTGACTGCTGCACGCGCGGCAGGTGTCTCCTGAGGTGCAAAACCCTCAGATTCAAGCGGAAAAAATGTGGTATTATAATACCTATTTTGTATCATGTTGATTTTATTGATTAAATTGCTTGGGTGTGTGTTTTTTTGTTCTTGACGTTGTGCTCAAGCTCGCGTATCTACCCGTTCCTACACGGAGCTATTACGTTTAGCTGCTCTTTCGGGCCTGAACGAATTTCTCCCAAGAATTTTAACCGTCAAAACTACGGTAGATCTTATGAAGACTCATTCCACTAAAGTGGCTGAGGTCGACAAGAAGTGGATCTTGATCGACGCAGAAGGCGTTGTTGTTGGCCGTCTGGCAGCATTCATCGCAAACCGTCTGCGCGGCAAGCACAAGCCGACCTACACACCACATATCGACGATGGCGACAACGTAATCGTTATCAATGCAGACAAAGTTGTACTGACTGGTAAAAAATACCAGAGCAAGAAGTACTACTGGCACACTGGTTACCCTGGCGGTATCAAAGAGCGCACTGCACGTCAGCTGATCGAAGGTCGTTTCCCAGAACGCGTTCTGGAAAAGGCTATTCAGCGTATGATGCCAGGCGGACCTCTTTCCCGTACACAGCTGCGTAACCTGCGTGTTTATGCTGCTGCAGAACATCCGCATGATGGCCAGTCTCCAGAAGTGGTAGACGTTAAAGCCATGAATCCTAAAAATGCGAAGAGGGGTTAATTATGTCTGAGCTACAGTCCCTTGAGGAACTGGGCGGCGCAATCGCCCCTACCGAGAACGAAGCTCCTGTACATGTTCAGAAGCTCGACGCACAAGGCCGTGCATACGCAACCGGTAAGCGTAAAGACGCTATCGCTCGTGTATGGATCAAGCCAGGCACCGGTAAAATCGTTGTAAATGGCAAAGAGTACGCTGAGTATTTCGCTCGTCCAGTACTTCAGCTGATCCTGCGTCAGCCAATCATGCTCACTGAGCGTGATGGCCAGTACGACATCAACGTTACTGTTGCTGGTGGTGGTCTTTCCGGCCAGGCTGGTGCTGTTCGTCACGGTATCTCTAAAGCACTTACTTTTTACGAGCCAGCATTGCGTCCGGTTCTGAAGAAAGAAGGCTTCCTTACTCGTGATAGCCGTGTTGTTGAACGTAAGAAGTACGGTAAGCGTAAAGCTCGTCGTTCCTTCCAGTTCTCCAAGCGCTAATACGCGATACTGGAAACAGTTTTACGGAAAGGGCTGCCATTTGGCGGCCCTTTTTGTTGTGGTAGAAGGGAGTTGATAAGTTTCGCTTTAAGTTTGAGCTTGTTTCTAGTGCCTGTAACAGTTTATCCGTACTAGTGCACATTTTGAATTTATATATTTGAGGTTCTTTTGCTATGAAGCGTGTTTTGTTATTTGCGGTTGTTTATTGTCTTTTCTTTTCAGTTGCTTTCGCGACTTGCAGTTCGGGTAAAGATATTTCTGCTCAACATGCGGATATGTGTACGCTTGTGCAGGGCAATCTCGATAGGGTCGCTGCGGCGCTCGCAGCTGAAGAATTGTGTCGGTACACACTTAGTGGTTATGAAAAAAGTAGACTTATTGGGTTGCTCTCCAGAGATCTTAATAGAGATTTGAACGATCTTGTCCAAATGTTCAAAAGACATGGGAAAAGTGTAAAGTTCTTTCCTCAAGAGCGAATTGAAAATCCTACCAATTCTGACTTTTGCCTTATGAATACAGCGCTGCTCGAGGTGTTGGGCCTTGAAGTTAACAAAGAAGACTAAGTACACTGGCGCTTGTAACGAAGAGATGGGGTGCGCTGTTTGCGGATGTATTCCGCTTGGCTTTGCGTTTAAGTTGAAATAGTTGAGTATCTCAACCCGCTTTTGCTTTCAGGCTGTTGTCGTTGACTGGAATGTTGCGCCAGCTCTTGTAGAGCGGATGGGCATTTTTCATATGCTCGAAGACTTTCACCATCACAAACAGTGAGGCGAACTTTGCGAGGTAAGCGAGGATGCCACCCGTAAGCATAAGCGGAAGATTGTTGGTGGTTGCTGCCCAGATCGCTGTGGCAACTGCGATTAGACCGATGACAAGAAGAGCGAGCGCTTTTTGATGATAAGGGGCTGGAACTGGAACAAACATCCGGTTCAGCCACATTCGCTCACCCAACATCGCCTTTTGCAGCCAGGTTTGAGCGCCAATTGCTTTTTTGCCAAAAGGTGGAATGACCCAAACCCATGCAGCAGCTGCAAGTGATAAGGCTAATGCCCAAAACCAGCCGAGTACTGGTTGATACCACAAGGGCGCAAGCAGTGCAGGAAGCACAAGGCATCTAACCAAGGGGTTTTTGGGTTTGTTCATGCGCGTAAGTGCTGCGCTTTGGGTGTTCAGGTGCCGAACATGTCGAGGATCCCAGCCGCCGATCTTTCGCGGTTGCATTTGTGATAGCTTAGGATCTCCTGCCACGTTGTCCTCCATTCATTCAGTGAGAACAAGCGTGGCGTCGAGCAGACTCACTGCGTGTTCTCTTTATATGCGCACCTTAACATAGCTGCCTGGTGCGTCTTCCAAAATTTTTGTGCGACGTGCGCCCGGTTTGCGTGCTTTTACCTGATTATCATCCTGAGATGTAATCCATTTTTGCCAGTGTGGCCACCATGATCCCGGTGTTTCAGATGCATCTTGCATCCAGTTTTCCAGAGCGCCCTCTGGCTTACTTCCTGTCCAGTACTGGTATTTCTCTTTGGATGGCGGGTTGACGACGCCAGCAATGTGGCCTGAGCCACTCAGAACGTACTCTACGGGACCACTAAAACATCCGCAGCCTTTAAATACGGATTTTGCAGGTGCAATGTGGTCTTCTTTTGTTGCCAGATTATAGATCGGGATCTGGACATCGCTCAGGTCGAGGTTTTCCCCGGCCAGCTCCATTTCGCCTTTCGCAAGTGCGTTCTTCTGGTAACAGTTGCGCAGGTAGTAGGAGTGGTTGGCAGCAGGCATGCGCGTGCTGTCCGCGTTCCAATAGAGCAGGTCAAACGGGAAGGGATCTTTACCGCGCAGGTAATTGTTGACCACGTAAGGCCAAATCAAGTCATTGGAGCGCAGCATGTTAAAGGCCGTCGCCATTTTGGAGCCGTCCAGATACCCTTTCTCGCCCATACGATGTTCAAGAATTTCGATCTGTTCTTCGTCCACAAACACCTTCAGGTCGCCTGCATAGGTGAAATCCACCTGAGTGGTCAGGAAGGTTGCGGATGCAATGCGATCTTGCTCACCAATTTTTGCAAGGTAAGCGAGGGTAGCAGCCAGCAAAGTGCCGCCGACGCAGTAGCCAATGGCGTTAACGGTCGTCTGCTGTGTGGTTTTGCGAATGCGCTCCAGAGAGTTGAGAATGCCGTCACGCATATAGTGCTTAAAGCTTTTTTGAGCCTGCGTCTCATCCGGATTGATCCACGAGACTACAAAGACAGTGTGGCCTTGATCCACGGCCCATCTGATGAACGATTTTTCCTTATTGAGATCAAGGATGTAGTACTTGTTGATCCAAGGTGGAACAATGAGGAGCGGGCGTTTGAGAACGGTCTCTGTCGTTGGTGTGTATTGAATTAGCTGGCAGACATCGTTCTGCTCTACGATTTTGCCGGGTGTGACCGCAACGTTCACGCCAACTTCAAATTTGTCCGGGTCAGTCTGGCGGATGCGTAGGTCTCCGTGACCGGCCTTGATGTCTTCCGCGAGCAACTTCATGCCCTTCACCAGATTGCCGGCGTTGGACGACATGGTCTCGCGTAGTAGCTCCGGGTTGGTGAGGATGAAGTTGGACGGCGACATGGCATTGGAGATTTGCTTTATGTAAAAGCCCGCCTTATGGCGCGTGTGGTCATCCAGTTCATCGGCGCCTTCGGCAAGTTCTTCAGCCCAGTTGCTCGTCTGCAAGTACATCTGCTTGATGAAGTCGAAGAAGTTGTTGTCGTCCCACTGGCTGTCTTTAAAGCGCTTGTCAGTGTTGGTGGGGACGACGATTGGTTCTCTTTCCTCTCCAGCCATGCGCTGGAGCGTGGAGTTCCAGATATTCATATATCCGGACCAGAGCTTGGTTTGAGCTTCTATGGCGCGAGAGGGGTCTTTCATCCAATAATTGCCGACCTCAGCGAGTGTCTTTACCACTGCGTTGAGTTCTTCGGTGCCACCGGATGCTGCTTCGCCTTTTTCGCGAGGCTCCAGATAGGCTGCCAGAGCCTTGCCGCCATTTTCGGCGATCTCGGAGAGGTTCTTGGCAAACTCCTCAGGATTATTGAGGATGTACTGCAACATTGGATTGGTGTCTTCACCGGTCATTTGCCTGCTCAGTCCTCGTATCTGGTGTCTGATTAATACTCGCCAGACCCAATAGTATTTGGTGTGCGTGATCGTGCTCAAAAATATGCCACATACACTCATGCGTAATGGGGCGGTGTCTTAGCCTACAAAAACGGCATAATGAGTATATCCCTAAGAATTTTGACAGGCACGTGAAAATCCATGCTGATTGTCTTAGTCCTTAGGTGGATTCTTAGTAGGTATTTAGCAAGTAAAGTGATCTTGCGGAACTGTGAGAAGTTTTGGGTTATTCTTAAGTTTTATGGATGAGTTCAACTCTTGAGGAAA
Organism: Pseudovibrio sp. WM33; assembly: GCF_001623165.1. Classification (NCBI taxonomy): domain Bacteria; kingdom Pseudomonadati; phylum Pseudomonadota; class Alphaproteobacteria; order Hyphomicrobiales; family Stappiaceae; genus Pseudovibrio; species Pseudovibrio sp. WM33. The sequence goes on along the minus strand of NZ_LMCK01000007.1, from coordinate 34,079 downwards.
ACTCGGAATACTCCGAATTCTAATAGTATTTCTTCTTAATATTTATCGGTTATGGTTTGAGTATATCGTGTTCTGTGTTCAGTAAATGACAGCTGCCCTAGAGTAATAAACTATGTGTTGTTAACAGGGTAATATATGTGGACTACGGATGACGCAACTGCTAAGTGCATTTTTAATAAAGTTATGTGCGCTGCTTTTGTGTCGTCATCAGATAAAACGCGAGGTTCCAGATGTTGCTTAAGTTTCAACGAGTTTGCTGTGCAGTTGTGCTGGCAGGTTTTGTTGGCGGTTGTGCATTTGGCGAATCTTTGACGGTTTACGAGGCCATCGAAAAAGGCAACGGCACAAAGCAGACTGGTGTGGCTGAACTGCCGCCAGAAGTTTCCAGCGATTTGCTTTCCCCAGAACAGCGTGCGGCTTCTGAAGCCAATCTGCTTGCGATCTCCTCTGAGAGTAAGCGTAGGGCAGGTCTTGGTGAGAGCTTTGAGTCCAGTGCCGAACAGCTGAAAACGATTGCTGGTGAGCGGGCTGAGCAATCTCAGGATGTGCAGGCGCAATAATCTTTCGCCATGTTTCTAATGTGGTGAGTGCACCTTTAGTTGTGCATTTTGTGCGAAAGCCGTCTAATTTCTCAAGTTGAAATTGTAGGTCCCGTTGTTAGTCGCAGAATCCTGCGGCTTTTTCTTTGGATTTAAAGTTTCACATCTTCTTTGAAAACTTTAAAAAAATGTCGGTTTTATCCCTCATGAATGATGCGAAAAATGTTCGCACCTGCTAAAAGGCCGTGGAAACTTGGCTGAAATGACTCGGGACCAAGTTTGAACAGAAATCAAAATATAGCTTGAAACGCTAAACTGAAGAAAGTGAGGCTCGCGTCATGGACGACTTTCACAAGACACGCCGGCTCCCGCCATATGTCTTTGAACAGGTCAATCGTCTGAAAGCCAAAGCGCGAGCGGCAGGCGCCGATATTATCGACATGGGTATGGGCAACCCAGATTTGCCTACTCCGCAACATATTGTCGATAAACTGGTGGAGACTGTTCAGAACCCGCGCACACATCGCTATTCCGCATCCAAAGGGATCCCGGGATTGCGTAAGGCACAGGCTGGCTATTATGAGCGTCGCTTTGGTGTAAAGCTAAACCCAGATACGCAAGTTGTTGCGACACTGGGGTCCAAGGAAGGATTTGCCAACATGGCTCAGGCGATTACCGCGCCGGGCGATGTGGTGCTTGTCCCTAATCCATCCTATCCAATTCATGCATTTGGCTTCCTGATGGCAGGTGGTTCGCTGCGGTCTATCCCGGCAACTCCGAGTCCTGAGCTGTTTGAGGCTCTGGAGCGGGCTGTGGTCCATTCCATTCCGAAGCCAATTGCAATTATTCTGTGCTTCCCAGCGAACCCGACAGCAAGTGTTGCTGATCTGGATTTCTATCGCGATGTGGTTGCCTTTGCGCGTAAGCACGAAATCTATGTGCTTTCCGATCTGGCGTACTCCGAAATCTACTTTGGTGATGCTCCTCCTCCGAGCATCCTGCAGGTAGAGGGGGCAATGGATATTGCTGTTGAGTTTACCTCTTTGTCCAAAACCTTCTCTATGCCGGGGTGGCGTATGGGCTTTGCAGTTGGTAATGAACGTCTGATTGCGGCTCTTGCTCGCGTGAAGTCCTATCTGGATTATGGTGCGTTCACTCCAATTCAGGTGGCAGCTGCATCTGCGCTGAACGGATCAGATGACTGCATTCGTGAAACTCGCGAGATCTATAAGAAGCGCCGTGATGTGCTGATCGACTCATTTGGACGTGCCGGTTGGGATATTCCTGCTCCAGAAGCATCCATGTTTGCCTGGGCTCCAATTCCAGACCAGTTCAAACATCTAGGGTCTTTGGAGTTCTCCAAGCTGCTTATTGAAAAGGCAGATGTGGCGGTTGCTCCGGGAATCGGCTTTGGTGAACACGGTGAAGGTTTTGTGCGTATCGGTCTGGTTGAAAACGAACAGCGTATCAGGCAGGCCGCACGTGGCATTCGGAAGTTTTTTGAAGACGCGGGCAGCAATTCTGAGGAATTGAGCAAATCGGGCGCTTAAGCGCCCGCCCACCTACAGATACTGGGTATTTATGACTGATATTTTGAAAGTTGGCGTTGCTGGTCTAGGAACCGTCGGTGCTTCGTTGGTGCGTATCCTCGAGGCCAAGGCGAATGTTCTTGCCAATCGATGTGGCCGACCTATCAAAGTAGTGGCTGTGAGTGCTCGCAGCCGCTCTAAAGATCGTGGTGTTAATCTGGATGGATTGACCTGGTTTGAAGATCCCGTTGAACTTGCCAAGTTTGACGGGATTGATGTTTTTGTGGAGCTGATTGGTGGTGAAGACGGTCCGGCTGAGGTGAGTGTTCGCACTGCGCTAGAAACCGGTAAACATGTCGTCACAGCCAACAAAGCGCTCCTGGCGAAGCACGCGGTTGCGTTCTCCCACCTTGCAGAAGCCAAAGGTGTGAGCCTCAACTATGAGGCCGCCGCCGCTGGTGGTATTCCAATCATCAAGACCATGCGTGAGAGCCTTGCGGGCAATGATGTTTCCCGCGTTTACGGCATCATGAATGGCACTTGTAACTACATCCTCACGCGGATGGAGCAGGAAGGCCTGTCATTTGCTGAGTGTCTTGCTGATGCGCAGCGCCTTGGATATGCGGAGGCTGATCCAACCTTTGACATCGAAGGTTTTGATACCGCACACAAGCTTGCTCTGCTGACCAGCCTTGCGTTTGGCTGTGAAGTGAATGCCGATGCGATCTATGTGGAAGGGATCACTTCCATTACGACGGCTGATATTCGCGCTGCGGATGAGCTGGGTTACCGGATCAAACTGCTGGGTGTTGCTCAGCGCACTGATACGGGGATCGAGCAGCGTGTGCACCCGACTATGGTGCCGAAATCTTCTGCAATCGCCCGCATTGATGGTGTGTTAAACGCCGTTGCTGTTGATGGTGATGCGGTTGGTGAAGTGGTGCTGGTTGGACCGGGTGCTGGTGGTGATGCAACAGCATCCTCTGTGATCTCCGATCTTGTCGATATTGCACGTGATGTTTCTCTGCCGGTGTTTAGTCAGTCTGCGACAACACTTGCAGATTATGTTCCAGCGCGTATGCGAGCGCATGAAGGTGGTTATTACATTCGTCTGGCTGTGTTGGACGTAGCCGGTACTTTCGCCACAATTGCGCGCTGTATGGCGGACAAAGGGATCTCACTTGAGTCTATTGTCCAACGTGGACCGCATTCCAGAAATGATAAGGATGGTGTAAGCGATCCTGCAGCACCGCGAAGTGTTATCCTTATCACGCATGAGACCACTGAACTGGCTGTGCGTGAAGCTCTGGATGCGATTGCTGCTGAAAAAGTAACTTCTGGTAAGCCTCAGATGTTACGAATTGAGAACCTGAAATAATACTTCCTCACGTTTAACGTGAAAACAGGACACCCGAGAGGTTTAAATGGCGGATAGTCATCAGGACGCAACTGACGTTCTTGACCGTATTCTGACACTGGAACTTGCACGCGTTACGGAACGTGCTGCTGTATCTGCAGCACGTCTTCGTGGACGGGGCGATGAAAAGGCAGCTGATCAGGCTGCTGTGGACGCAATGCGCCGCGAACTGAACCAGCTGCCAATCGACGGTACTGTCGTGATTGGTGAAGGGGAACGTGATGAAGCGCCAATGCTCTACATTGGCGAAAAGGTTGGCACCAAAGACGGGCCAAAGGTTGATATCGCACTTGATCCGCTGGAAGGCACGACGATCTGTGCGAAGAACATGCCGAACTCCATCGCTGTTATCGCGCTGGCACCAGAAGGCGGTTTGCTGAACGCACCTGACAGCTACATGGATAAGATTGCGATTGGTCCGGGGTATCCTGAGGGTACCATCGATCTGGATCGCCCAATTCAGGAAAACCTTGCAGCTGTTGCGAAAGCAAAAGGCTGTGAAGTGAAAGACGTAACCGTCTGTGTGCTGGACCGTCCACGTCATGCCAAGCTGATTGACGACATCCGTGCGACCGGTGCTTCCATCTTCCTGATTGGTGACGGTGATGTTGCCGGCATCATTTACACCACTGACCCTGAAGAGACCGGTATCGATCTTTATGTTGGTATTGGTGGTGCTCCTGAGGGTGTTCTGGCTGCTGCAGCTCTGCGCTGTATTGGTGGTCAGATGCAGGGCCGTCTGGTGATCACTCGCGAAGAGCAGGTTGAACGCGCAGGCCGCATGGGTATTGACGACATCAATCGTAAATACACCATGGAAGAAATGGCTGGCGGAGACGTTCTGTTTGCTGCGACCGGTGTAACAACGGGTAACTTCCTGAAGGGTGTGAAGTTGGGCCGTGATAACATCACCACCCACACTGTTGTGATGCGTTCCACGACCGGTACTGTTCGTTTCATTGAAGCGAAGCATACACAGCTGGAAAAATTCCATCTGGATTGATTTAGCGCTTCCTTCAAGCTAGATAAACAGAGTGGGCGGGTGTGTTGAGCACTCGCCCCTTTTGCTTTTATACGAGAATCCGGGCAGTTTCTTTCTATGGTTATGACGTTGGATGCATCCAGTGCCGAGCGACGTGTCGTTCTTGGTGTCAAAAAGTCTTTGAGTGCACGTATGTGGCGTGAGCGGCTTGATGATCAGGGGCTCTCACAAGCACTTGCCATTGCGCAAAGAACCGATCTGCCTGAAGTGGTTGGCCGTGTGCTTGCCGGGCGCAATGTGGCGTTGGAAGAGGCCTCCGGGTTCTTAAATCCTTCCCTTAAAGATTTGATGCCGGATCCGTCGAAACTGGTGGATATGGACAAGGCCTGCGCGCGCGTTGCTGACGCGTTGCAAGCAGGGGTCAAGATCGCGATCTTTGGAGACTACGATGTTGATGGGGCGACGTCCTCTGCTTTGCTCAAGCGCTACCTGATGCAGCTTGGAGCAGAGCCGGATGTCTACATCCCGGATCGTATTATTGATGGCTACGGACCCAACCCGACAGCAATCAATCAGCTTCATGCAGGCGGAGCACGATTGCTGATTACAGTAGACTGTGGTTCCACCTCGTTTGAAGCGTTTGATGAAGCTAAGCGGATCGGGTTGGAAGTGGTGGTTTTGGATCATCATCAGGTGGATGAGAGCTTTCCGGAGGTTCATGCGCTGGTGAATGCCAACCGGCAGGATGACTTGTCAGGTCAGGGCCATCTGGCTGCTGTGGGCGTCACCTTCCTGTTTCTTGTTGGCCTTAACCGGGAACTGCGACGACGTGGTGCTTTTGCGCAGCGTGCTGAGCCTCGGCTTATGGACCTTCTTGATCTTGTTGCGCTTGGGACGGTTTGTGATGTTGTGCCGTTGAAGGGACTGAACCGTGCTTATGTGGTGCAGGGCCTTAAAGTGATGGCACGGCGTGAGAACATTGGCCTTTCCTGTCTTGCTGACATTTCCCGGTTGAGCGGAAAGCCAACACCGTACCATCTGGGCTACATGCTTGGGCCTCGCATCAATGCGGGTGGACGCATTGGCGATTCAGCTCTCGGCATGAAACTGCTTTCCTCTGATGATCGGGCTGAGGGAGAGCGCATTGCAGCCACGCTGGAACGTCTCAATCAGGAGCGTCAGGCCATGGAAGCTGTGATGCTGGAAGAGGGCGAGGGGCAGGCGTTCCAGAAAATGGAAGGAACTGTTCCTCCTGCCGTGCTTTTAACGGGAGCAGACGGCTGGCATCCGGGTGTTGTTGGGCTCATCGCATCGCGGTTGAAGGAGCGTTACCGCCGGCCTGCTTTTGCAATGGCATTTAATGAAAAGGGTTTGGGGACTGGCTCAGGCCGTTCGATCATTGGTGTTGATCTGGGCTCTGCGGTTCGTACAGCTGTTGAGGCGGGGTTGCTCGTCAAAGGCGGTGGGCACGCGATGGCGGCAGGGCTTACCATTGAAAAAGAAAAAGTGCCTGAGTTTGAGGCTTTCCTGACCGAGCAACTGAGTGAAGATGTGGAGCAGGCCTCTGCAGATCATGAACTCACCATTGATGGTGTGCTGACACCTGCTGGCGCGAACCTGAGCCTGCTGGATATACTGGAACAGGCAGGGCCTTATGGGGCCTCGCACGCAGAACCTGTTTTTGCGTTGCCATCTGTGCCGATCAAATTTTCAAAGGTGGTCGGGCAAGGGCATGTGAGTGTGACACTTGGCGGTAATGAGGGAACAAACCTGAAGGCGATTGCTTTTAAAGCGGAAGACCAGCCTCATGGAAAGGCGCTCTTACAAGCACGTGGCAAACCCCTCCATATTGCTGGTAGTTTGAGTGTTGATACGTGGCAGGGGCAGGCGAAACCGTCCTTACGCATTATTGATGTGGCAGACCCAACCAGAGGGCAATACGGCGCATAGATCCGGGCTTTTTGGATTGCTTCAGCCTGTGTGAGGCGTTTTGTCTTTCCCATCAAAGAGGGCGTGTGCGTGAATATCATCAAGGCGAGTAAACAGCATATTTCGGAAATGAATGAGGTGATCCTCGCAGCGAAAGGCCATTGGGGCTATTCGCAGGAGATGATGGATGTCTGGCTGCCTGATTTGATTGTTGATGAGGTTGTCTTGGCAAGCAGGCATTTCTGGGTCTTGGAAGCTGAAGGCCGGATTGTTGGTGTGTTTTCTATTTCCGTTGATGCAGAGCAACGCTGTGAGCTTGAAGACTTCTGGGTCTCGCCGCAACTGATGGGTAGGGGCGCAGGGCGGATTATGTTTGGCTTCATTCAGAACTGGCTGCAAGATCAGCAGCTTCCAGAGCTCGTGATTGTCTCTGATCCTCATGCCAAAGGATTTTATGAGCGTATGGGAGCGGAGGAAATTGGGTTTCAGCCTTCCCTTCCAGCAGGGCGAAAATTGCCGGTGATGCGATATGTTTTAGAACCAAGGCCGCTAAGGAATGTGTGATGGATTTTCGCAGGTATCAAACAGCTGACTATGACGCATGCCTTGAGATCTTTAAAGGGAACGTTCCCAAGTATTTCATGGAGTCTGAGCTGGAAGAATACAGCCTGAACCTGAAAAAACTTGATGATCCATACTATGTGGCCGAGCAAGATGGGCTGATTGTTGCTGCTGGTGGGTATTGCCTGAATGCTAAAGGGGTGGGGCTTACTTGGGGTATGGTGCGCCGTGAACTGCACGGTCAGGGGATTGGCAGAGCGCTCGTGCAATTCCGACTGAGGCGTATTGAGGAAGACTATCCAGATCAGGCGGTTTATATCGATACCTCACAGCATACACGTCCCTTCTATGAGAGAATGGGGTTTGTTGCTGAATCCGTCGAGACGGATGGTTATGGGCCCGGACTACATAAGGTGCTGATGAAACGGCCTGCTGTCTTAGCTTAATTTCTTGCGGAAAATATCTACTCCATCCACGTTTTCTTCAATGCACTGCCATCCCAAACCTTCATAAAACCCGCGCAGGCTGAGTTTTGCGAAGAGGTAGAGGTGTGGTGCGTCCTCGTTCGAGGCGAGTGCCTCCAGTTCTTTTGTGAGCCGGGAGCCGATGCCTTTGCCTTGATGCTCTGGCACGACCCATAGGGATGCCAGCCATGGTGAGTACTGCGGGCGCTTGCTCATATCTGATTGCACCAGCATGACCATGCCAAGGAACTCGGTCTGGTCGTGTGCAATCAATGTTGTGGGAATGGATTCTTTGTTGAGGCTGGTGCGGAGTTCCTCATAAACATCTTCAATCGGGTGGCCTTCCTCTTCCCACCATTCCAACCACATGCCCTTTGCTGCTGGCTCGAGGAACTGAGGAACATCAGCTAGTTTCGAGATACTCAGAGATTCGTGCATCGTCTTCCTCTATACAGTTTGAAGAACTATATCTCAGTGGCAACTTTCGTCAGCTATTAAACATCATGGAGTGCTGCTGAGGTTTTTTGCAAACTTTACTGGCTATCCTATATGCAGTTGATGCGTGTTTGTGTTTCGCGCAGAATGTGATTTGGAATTGAGATTTAAGGAGCAGCTATGCCGGATAGTGCAAGTGAAGCGGCGCCCGTTCACCAGCCTCGGATTAGACTTGGTCAAGGGCTTGGTCTTGGATTGGCGCTTGGCGGGTTTTGCGGTGTTATCGCCATTTTGACTTCAGCGGCAAGCTCGCATGCAGTCGATAACCAGTATCTTGGTATTATCTCTCAAATCACGATGATGCATGCAGCGGCTTTCGTCGGCTTGGGGGTTGCTCACGGGATTACAGGCTCAAAGGGCATTGCATTTGCCATGCTGTTACTGTTTGCCGGTGTTGGTTTGTTCTGTGGTGATCTGGCTCAGCGCTTGTTTGTCGGTGAGAAGCTGTTTGACTTTGCGGCCCCGACGGGTGGCATGTTGATGATCCTTGGCTGGTTGTTTGTTTTCTTAAGTGGTCTCAACCGGATGATGAGAGGCTAGCCTTCTCCTTTTGAGTTCTCATAATAAAGGGCGAACCAACTGGTCCGCCCTTTTTGGTATCTGACTTGGATCTCTGATATTTAATTGACCAGTCCGCGGCCTTTAAGAAGCGGCTCAATGGATGGCAGTTTACCGCGGAAATCCATGTAAGCTTTTGCCGGGTCCTGAGACCCGCCTGCCGCGTAGATGAATTTCTCCAATTTGGCTGCTGTATCCGCGTCAAATGCATCGCCCGTTTCTTCAAAGGCTTCAAACGCGTCGGCATCCATCACTTCTGACCAAAGGTAGCTGTAGTAACCCGCAGAGTATCCGTCTCCCGCGAAAGCGTGGAGGAGATGCGGAATGCGGTGACGCATGATGATCTCTTTTGGCATACCTACGCTATTGAGGATCTTCTTTTCCATCTGAGCGGGATCGAGATCGTCAAGCTTATCTTCTTTATGCATTGCCATATCGACAAGGGCAGTGGCGAGGTACTCGACTGTCGCAAAGCCCTGGTTGAAGTTTGCAGCAGCCAGCAGGCGCTCCAGCAGTTCTTCCGGAATGACTTCACCGCTCTGGTAGTGGCGGGCATACTTTTTCAAGATTTCCGGTTGATCCAGCCAATGTTCAAAGAGCTGGGATGGTAGCTCCACAAAGTCCCGCGCCACGCTGGTACCGGAGACAAGTGGGTGCGTTACGTTGGACATAAGACCATGCAGGCCGTGACCAAATTCGTGGAACAGTGTGCGGGCATCATCAAAGGTGAGCAGGGTTGGCTCACCCTCAGGTGCTTTTGAGAAGTTCATCACATTGACGATGATTGGGCGGACGTCACCTTTCAGCTTCTGCTGTGAGCGGAAGGCGCTCATCCATGCGCCGGAGCGTTTCGACGCGCGGGCAAAGTAGTCACCAATGAAAATGCCGAGATGATTGCCGGTTTTGTCAAAGACTTCAAATACACGCACATCTGGATGATATACGTCTTGTCCCTTCAGCTCTTTGAAGGTGAGGCCGAACAAACGGGTTGCGGTATAAAAGGCCGCTTCGATCATCTGATCCAGCTGGAAGTACGGCTTGATCTCAGCTTCATCAAGATCATGCTTGGCGCTGCGGACCTTCTCTGAGTAATAACGCCAGTCCCACGGAGAAATCTCGATGTTGTCGCCCTCAGATTGCGCCATATCCTGCAGGTCAGCAGCTTCTTCCAATGCGCGTGCTTTGGCTGGTCCCCAGACATTGGAGAGCAGGTCATCCACTGCACCAGTGTTTTTTGCCATGACATCATCCAGCTTGAATGCTGCAAAGCTCTCGAAGCCAAGGAGTTTGGCTTTCTCATTGCGGAGCTGCACTGTCTCACGGACGATGGCTGAGTTGTTTGTTTCACCGGGATTATCACCGCGGCTTGCCCAAGCATTGAAGGCTTCCTCACGCAAATCGCGGCGTTTGGAGAACTGCAGGAACGGTTCAATAGAAGAGCGGGAGAGGGTGATGGCGTATTTGCCCGGTTCTCCGCGTTCGTCAGCAGCAGCACTTGCGGCTTTTACAAGGAACTCCGGCAAGCCTTCCAGATCGCTTTCGTTTTCCAATACGAGTTTGTAGGAGGCTTCATCCGCCAGAACGTTCTGCGCGAAGTTGGTGCCAAGTGTTGCGAGACGCTCATTGATTTCTGCAATACGGGTTTTGCCATTGGCGTCCAGACCGGCACCTGCACGATGGAAAATAGCGTAATAACGCTCCAGCACACGGTCCTGTTCAGATGTCAGGTTCAGCGTGTCTTTCTTCGCCATCAGCGTTTCAATACGCTTGAAGAGGGCAAGGTTCAGATACTTCTTAGTGCTGTAGGCCGCCAGTTTTGGCGAAACATTGCGCTCAACTTGCTGCAGGGTTTCATTGGTATCTGCTGAGGAAAGGTTAAAGAATACGCTTGCAACCTGCTCCAGAGCTTCTTCGGACAGCTCCAATGCTGCGATGGTGTTTTTAAAAGTTGGTTCTTCAGAATTTTGAGCAATGCGATTGATGTTGTCTTCGCCTGCCTTAAAGGCCTCTTCAAATGCGCCCTCAAAGTCTTCCGGCTTGATCTGTGCGAACGGGGGAAGTCCAAACGGGGTTTTCCAGTCTTGCAGAAGAACCTTTGCGGTCTCGCTCATATTAAATCTCCGATGAAATTCAAAACACAGGCTGGACTCGGGTCATTTAGGAGGAGAGCCAGACTGCTTTAAATGAAATTGTGGACGCGTATTCCCTCAAGGAGGCAATGCCTCTTCATGGGAATGCGCGCTGGAGATGTGAATATGGGTGCTAATTGCAACTGCGTAAAGGAAGCGGGTTGAAAATTCCCCTAATCAATTCTCGACGCAAGGGAAGTTACTGGACTGGGAAGGGCAGCGAGACAGTTGTGAAACCTGTTGCTGTCACTGGTTTTTGAGGGGCAGCGAGTGTCATGACCCAGAAATTCCGGTAGGTGCCGTCTGCTCGGTTTGTGCGCGCTATGCCCATATGGGTGACGTTTTTGTTGAGCAGATTTTTGTTGTGATCGGGAGAGTCTTTCCAGCCTGTCATTGCCGCAGAAATGTTTGCGTAGCCTGCGCCCAGATTTTCTGCGCCTGCAAAGGATTTATAGCCGTCGGTCTGAGTGCGACTGATGAGGCTGGAGGAGGAATGGCGTCTGGTTTTGAGCGAATCCAGTCGGGCGATGTGATCGGCCATGTCCTGAGAGACTTCGCTAAGGTGCGGGTCCAGTTTGATCGGCGGCAGGGAATGCTTCGCACGCCATGCATTGGTCTGGCGCAATGCTTCGTTTTTGTTGATCGCAATCTGAGACAACTCAACCTTTGAAGTCTCCATACCCAAGCCAGCGCAGCCAGCAAGTGTTCCTGCCAGCAGCAAGGCTGCCGTCGCCTTTAATTCCAAACGCACGTGTGTAATCCCGAAATGCCCGATTAGTTCCTCTCATCTTAAGCGTGAAATTGGGCCGAAACTGTACCGCTCACGAATAATCCACGTAATTCCCAAGCTGATCTTTGATTTTGAATGTTCTTAGAAGGTGCGGTCTTGGTGCTTCAGGTGCTCTTCAGCTTTCCGACCAAGGGTACAGTTTATGGATTTAGGCCCACCGTGCATTTGAGTGGGGAGTTTTGGGGAATGTGTTCCAGATGGTCAGCTGCGTATTGTTCTCAGGGAGCAACAGGCTCTTAGTCTGTGTTTTTTCGGGAGTTTGGAGGGCCTTAGGGCGGTTATGTCTGCGCAAATGAATCTTGTAATGTCTGTGAGTGGCGACGAGGTTGAGAGGCCTGAGCAACAGGCTCTCTGGCTTCGTATGGCAGGGCGCGACTGGTTGGCTCCGATTATTCTTCTGCTATTATGTTTGTGCTTGTACCTGCCCGGGTTGATGACTGTTCCTCCGCTTGATCGTGATGAACCGAGATTTGCTCAGGCCTCCAAACAAATGATGGAGACAGGCAACTATGTTTCCATCCACTATCAAGAGCTGGCACGGAATAAAAAGCCGATCGGAATTTACTGGGCGCAAGTAGGTGTTGCCAAGCTATTGGGATATGGAGAGCGAGCGCCGATCTGGGTTTATCGCCTCCCTTCTGTCATTGGCGCAATTGCAGCTGTGTTGTTGACGTATTGGGCTGGGCGAGCATTCTTCCGGGAGCAGGAAGCCTTTTTAGGTGCACTGCTTGTTGCATTAGCTCTCATTTTAAATGTTGAAGCACATTTGGCTAAAACGGATGCAGCGCTTCTGGCATGTGTGATGTTGTCTCAAGGGGCGCTGGCTCGAGTGTGGATGGCGCAACAAAGCAAAACGTTGTGGAATCCTGCCGTGCTCTTTTGGGTTGGGTTGGCGCTGGGCACCCTTATCAAGGGGCCGATCATTCTTATGGTATGCGGCCTATCCATCCTGTCATTGGTTCTTTGGGAAAGACGGATCTCGTGGTTGAAAGGACTCGCTCCAATCGCCGGTTTTCTGCTGTTTCTTGCATTGGTCTTCCCATGGCTTATTGCCATTTACATCGAAACGAAGGGTGCTTTCTTCCAGGATGCGCTGGGCGGTGACCTTTGGGGGAAAGTGGGAACCGGGCGAGAGGCTCACGGCGCTCCACCACTCACGCACCTGTTAATCAGTTTCGTTATTTTCTGGCCAATCCCCTCTTTTCTCCTTGTGGCTATTAAGGGAATTGGGCAAGAATTGAATAAATATTGTTATAGATTCTTGTTGTGTTGGCTGATCCCGTCGTGGGTCATATTTGAATTGGTTTCAACGAAGCTGCCTCACTACACACTGCCGATGATGCCAGTACTGGCGCTGTTGGCAGCAGGTGTGTTGACGACTGGCAGAGCAAAGCAGGCCAGCGTTTATTGGCGATATGCCTCGGCGTTTTTATTCCTGTTGGTGCCGCTGGGCATTTTGATTGCTGTTGTTGTTGGGCCTTTGCTGCTTGATCTGTGGCCGTCTCCCCCCGGTGTTGTGCTGTGTGGGTTGGCTGTCATTGCAGCGTTATCAGCCGCTCGTAAACTGATTGGCGGTGAGCTTGTTGGAGCATTGCCGACGGTGGGGGCTTCGGCTTTGCTGATGTTTGTCGGCTTCTGGGCTTTTTCTGGTCCAGCCCTGTCGACCATCTGGATTTCCAGCCGTCTCGCCGAAGCTGTTGAGCAGCTCCCGGGATGTGAGCGGAAAGACGTTGCAACAGCAGGTTTTTATGAGCCCAGCTTTGTATTTTTGCAGGGCACGCAAACAAAATTACTTGGCGCAGAAGCTGCAGCGCGTTTTTTGGCGGACGGAAGCCAGAAAGCCGGAGTGCCTAAGGGGACCTGCAGAGTCGTGCTGGTGGAAGGACGGCAGCTGGATCGGTTTGATGCGGAAGCTCTTCGGTTGGGGATGAAGACTTCGGAAGTATCAACTGTATCTGGCCTGAATATCAATGGCGGTAAAGCATTGCTGTTACATATTTTTTCTGCGAGCGGGGCGACGTGATGATTAATGACGGCTCCATAGATACCTTAGAACGTCCAGCTCAGGACGTGGATCAAACAAGAGATAAATCCTGCGAGGCTCAGCCTCTCAAACAGGAAGTAAGTCGTGCAACGCCTTATGAGAAAAGCTATAAGGAAGATGCTCCGCGGGAAGAGAGTTCCACTCCTTCAATTGGAGAGCGTCTGATTGAGGCCTTACGAGTTGCTGGCAATAATGCGAGACAGCATTTTGGACAAACCTCAGCAATTTTGAAAAACCGAAGAGCGCGGAGCTCTGTTGCAGCCGCTGCTCTCCCTCCACTTTTGAAGCCACAAAATATTGCGGCCTTATTGATTGGGCTATGCGGTCTGGCAATGGTCTTTCTGGACCATAGTAGCCCGATTTGGGCCCGGAAACTGCCTGTTGCCTATCATGATATTTTCGAGGTCATTACAGATGTCGGCAAGTCCGACTGGATCCTGTTCCCGACTGGACTATGGATTCTAGCAATGATTTTTGGCGGCTGGCAGCGCCTCCCGTTTCGTAGAAAGATGGCAGTGTCGTATCTGACGATATACGGGAGTTATCTGTTCTTTGTTGTCGCTGTCAGCGGGCTGCTGGCCATTGTTCTGAAATGGAATATCGGGCGTGCCCGACCAACCCTTTTTGATGAAATGGGGCCAATGTATTTCGACTTTTTCGCGTGGGAGGCAAAGCTTTCAAGCCTTCCAAGCGGGCATTCGACAACAGCTGGTGCTCTGATCGTTGCTTTAGCATTGATTGCCCCCAGACTTCGGTGGCTGCTTGCTGTTGTTGGGCTTTGGATTGCTGCCAGTAGAGTGATTGTAGGAGCTCATTATCCTAGTGATGTTGTCGCTGGCATTATCATAGGTGGGGCATTTTCTTATTGCTGTGCCCGCTGGATGGCTCGTCGGCGGATCGGGTTTTCATTTGATGATAAAGGCGGTGTGCAACCGGTCATGAGCAGTATCTCTGCGGCTTTATGTTTGAGGTCCTGGCGGGCAGCGCGATCTGACAGTTTTTCTCCCGTACAAAAACAATCGGAGACACTCCGGGCTGATTGAGGTCATTGTCCTTAGCCTGAGCGGAGTTCCGTCTCAGGGTAGGGGTAACTGGAATGACCAAGAGTGCCGGTGTGAATGAGATTGACGTTAGCGTCGTTATCCCTGCGAAGAATGAGAGAGATAATCTTCCTCCCTTGCTGGATGAGATTGCGGAAGCTCTGAAGGACTACAGATTTGAAGCCATTGTGGTTGATGATGGCTCTACTGACGATAGTCTTGAGGTGTTGCGGTGCTATGCGTTGGAGCACGGCTTTTTGCGGCTGATCCATCATAAACGGTCTGGTGGGCAGAGTTGTTCTGTGCGTACAGGATTATTGCACGCGCGGGGCACATATATCGCCACGATTGACGGCGATGGGCAGAATAATCCGATCTATTATCGTGAAATGCTTGAGGCGATGGAGAAGGGGGGCGCGCGTGTTGGTCTTGCAGCCGGGCAGCGACTGGGGCGAAAAGCCAGCCTCTTCAAACGTTACGCTTCCAAAGCGGCTAATAAGCTGCGTGGTGCAATCCTGCAAGACAATACGCGAGATAGCGGATGTGGTCTCAAGTTGTTGCGGCGTGATGTGTTCTTGAAACTGCCGTATTTTGACAGCTGGCACCGGTTTTTGCCGGCCCTTGTTATCCGTGAAGGATTCGAGGTGGTTCATGTGGATGTGGTCGACCGTGAGCGCGAGCACGGTGTCTCCAAATATGGGATCTTTGACCGGGCGCTTATTGGGGTTCTTGATCTGTTTGGTGTGTGGTGGTTGCGTCGACGTCGAAAAGTCATTCCCGAGGTGGTGATGGTGACAGATTCGGATGTGTCTCCTGCTAAGGAGGACCATTGATGTTCTCGGGTTTGTATGACTGGCTTTATGATGTTTTCGTCGCTCAATTGGATTTCTGGGTTCTTTGGGGATTTGTCGCGCAATTCATGTTCATGATGCGCTTTATGATCCAATGGATTGCCTCTGAGCGGGTGGGGCGGTCCATTGTTCCAGTAGCTTTCTGGTTCTTCTCAATAGGGGGTGGATCGCTCCTTTTGACTTACGCTATCGTCAAGAAGGATCCGGTTTTTATTGCGGGACAGGGCCTCGGATTGATCATTTATTTCCGAAATCTATGGCTTATCTACAAGGAAAAACGCAAGGACCCGAATTTCTAGGCGATTTATCCGCAATAAATGCAAACTGAATACACGAGTATAGCTGAACGCTATTTGCCCATAGGGAAGATAGACTTCCTTGTGGGATTTTCGTAAAATTGCGTATTATTTGTGCAGTGGGATTGTAAAGGTTAGTGTGAAATACGTATTTTTGAAGAAAATTGCTCAGATTATGCGGTCAGTTTTTAAGGTTAGTTTTTTCATTGCGCTTGTAGTCTAAGTAATATTTCCTCTCTATTTCAGTATTGTTTGGATTAATTTGTTTGCTGGTGTATACATAACTATATTTTGCAATTTTGATTAATGGTTAAAGCGCGTGCAGCTGAGATATAAATTGCATAGAAACTTTGCAATCGTTGATGAATAGCACCTCGTAGACTAACTTATTAATAAAAACCTCTTGACGTTTTTAGAGAAATATCATCGAATGCTTAGCGAGGAGTGGTTGAAGCCAATAGGGGGGCTTTAAGGACATGCGCTGACATGTCTGTCTTGGGTGTTTTTCTTAGAGGAGGAGAACGGCCTGCTACTTCCGGTGATGAATTTTAAAATTGGACAAGAAAAAGAGGCTCCAATTCTATGAAAAAAATGATCCTTCCAGTTGCGCTGGGTGCAGCGTTCGCAGCGACTGCTCTGTCTGCAGCTTCTGCCGGCACTCTCGAAGACGTGAAAGAGCGCGGTAAGCTGCGCTGCGCGGTTTCCACTGGTCTTGCAGGCTTTTCTTACACCGACGAAAACGGCAAATGGCAGGGCTTTGACGTTGACTATTGCCGTGCAGTAGCTGCTGCTGTTCTTGGTGATCCGGATGCAGTTGATTTCTCACCAACCACTGGTAAGACCCGCTTTACTGCGCTGGCTTCCGGTGAAGTGGACATCCTGTCCCGTAACACCACCTGGACGTTCTCCCGTGATGCAGACCTGAAGTTCACCTTCCTTGGTGTGAGCTACTACGATGGTCAGGGCTTCATGGTGAAGAAGTCTCTTGGTGTTGCTTCTGCTAAAGAGCTGGACGGTGCAACTGTTTGTATCCAGACTGGTACAACAACAGAGCTGAACCTGTCTGACTACTTCTCAGCTGAAGGCATGTCTTACGAGCCGCTGTCCATTGAGACAAACACTGAAGGTCGTGCAAACTACCTTGCAGACGCTTGTGACGTGTACACGACCGATGCTTCCGGTCTGGCTGCTTCCCGTGCAACATTCGAGAACGCAGACGATCATATCGTTCTTCCTGAAATCATCTCCAAAGAGCCTCTGGGTCCGCTCGTCCGTCATGGCGACGATCAGTGGGCAGACATTGGCCGTTGGGTTCTGAATGCAATGAAGATTGCGGAAGAAAAAGGCATCACCGCTGCAAATGCAGACGACATGGCCGCTAACACCAAAGATCCAGAAGTTAAGCGTCTGCTTGGTGCTTCCGGTGAAATGGGTGCATCCCTTGGTCTGGGTAACGACTTCGCTCTCGTAGCTATCAAATCCGTTGGTAACTACGGCGAAATGTTCGAGCGTCACCTGGGCACACAGACCAAAGTTAATCTGGCTCGTGGTTTGAATGCGACATGGACCGAAGGTGGTCTGCAGTACGCACCTCCGTTCCGTTGATCTGACCTTGATCTGACAAAAGGGGCGCTGTTGCAGGATAACAGCGCCCTTTTTTCTAAGCATAATAAATAAGGCGGGCTACTTATGAGCGCTTCAACCGTACCAGCCGATAATAGCTTCCAGTTGTCGCAACTGTGGCGAGATGCCCGATACAGATCTTATTCGATCCAGATTATCGCGCTTGTTGTTACCCTGTCAGTTGTGATGATGCTCATCAGCAATGCTGTCGAGAACCTCGAAGCACTTGGCAAAGATTTCAATTTTGGATTCCTATCTGAGCCATCGGGATATCCTATTATCCCAGCTCTAGTGGAATATAGTGCTGCTTCGGCGCACTGGAAAGCAGCCCTTGTGGGTGTGCTCAACACGCTGCTAGTTTCCTTTCTAGCGTGTTTGACTGCGACAATCATTGGCGTTTTCGTCGGTGTTCTGCGTCTCTCCAATAACTGGGTCGTCTCCCGCTTGATGGCGGTATACATTGAAGGTGTTCGTAACGTACCGCTGCTGCTGCAGATTCTGGCATGGTACGCTGTCTTCATTCATGTGTTTCCAACTCCCAAGCAGGCTGTTAAAGCACCAGTTATTGAAGGGGCGGTTTATGCAACAAACCGTGGTTTCTATGTTCCTGGACTGACCTTCGATGGTGGCTACCAGATTGTTGTTGCAGTTTTGCTCGCTTCCATCGGTGGCATTTTTGTATTCCGTCGTTGGGCGCGTCAGCGTCAGGAAGCGACTGGTCAGATCCTGCCTGTAGGCTACATCACGCTTGGTATTTTGATTGTACCAGCCGTTTTGGCTTACTTCGCTTCTGGTATGCCGATTGGCCTTGATTACCCTGTTGCCGGACGCTTTAACCTGAACGGTGGTGTCAAAGTTGGTGCTCCGCTAGTTGCTCTGTGGTTTGCGCTTTCCATCTACTCTGCTGCGTTTGTTGCGGAGATTGTTCGTGCTGGTATCATGGCGATCAGTAAGGGACAGACAGAAGCTGCTTATGCTCTTGGCCTTCGTCCAAAACGGACCATGAACCTTGTGGTTCTGCCGCAGTCTTTGCGCATCATTATTCCGCCAATGATCTCCAATTACCTGAACATCACCAAAAATTCATCTCTGGCGATTGCAGTAGGGTATTCGGATCTGGCCGGCACACTGGGCGGTATTACACTGAACCAGACAGGCCGTGAGATGGAGTGCATGTTGCTTCTGATGGCAACATATCTGCTGATTTCACTATCTATTTCAGCAGTCATGAATTTTTACAATGAATCCGTAAAGCTGAAGGGGCGCTAACATGAGTGAAAATAATTTCGCCTTTGTCTCGACCTCTGAAAAGCCTCAGCTGCCACCTCCCCAGGGTACAACTGGTGCTGTCGGCTGGATCCGTGAAAACCTGTTCTCGTCGCCGCTCAACACTATTTTGACGCTGCTCTCAATTTTTGTGGTGTATTCAACCGTGCCGGGTGTGGTCAATTGGGCGTTTGTGGATTCAGTCTGGAATGCGAACTCTCTGGATGAATGCCGGGCACTGACAGAAAATGGTGCTTGTTGGGCCGTTATTCGTGAGCGTTATCATCAGTTCCTGTTTGGTTTTTACCCAACTGAGCTGTACTGGCGTCCGATTTTGGCTTTCGTGCTGCTGTTCCTAGCTCTTGTACCCGCCCTTTGGGATGGTATGCCAAAGCGTAGTACAGCGTTGATGGCTTCTATGGCATACCCATTTGTGGCGTTCTGGCTGATTTGGGGTGGTTTTGGTCTTGAGCCGGTTTCCTCCACCAAGCTGGGCGGTTTGCTGCTGACCATGATTATCGGTGTCTCCGGTATTTCGTTCTCGCTTCCGATCGGTATCGTTCTTGCGCTGTCTCGCAGTTCCAATCTGCCTATTGTGAAGTCTCTGGCGATTATCTTCATCGAGTTCATTCGCGGTGTGCCGTTGATCACCTTGCTGTTTGTTGCGCACGTTCTGCTCAACTACTTCCTGCCAAAGGGCGTGAACTTCGACATCGTGCTGCGTGTTGTCATCATGGTGACCTTCTTTGCCAGTGCTTATATGGCAGAGGTCATTCGCGGTGGTTTGGCTGCATTGCCAAAAGGGCAGTATGAAGCAGCGGATGCATTGGGGCTGAGTTATTGGCAGAGCATGCGTCTGATTATTCTGCCGCAAGCGCTCAAAATTTCCATCCCAGGTATCGTGAACACCTTCATTGGCTTGTTCAAAGACACCACACTGGTTTTGATTATTGGCCTTATGGATCCTCTCGGATTGGTTGCGCCAACGCTCGCTGACCAACGTTGGAATGGTATTTTTGTGGAACTTTATGCGTTTATCGCGTTCATGTTCTTTATCTTCTGCTTTGCAATGTCCCGATATTCGATGTATTTGGAACGCAAACTGCATACCGGCCATCGCTAGTCGCCTGGCGCAAGCCAAGAGAAACTCGGAGAAATAAAAATGAGTGACGCAAATCTCGCTGATGTTCAGGCGGACCGCTCAAAAATGCAGATTTCGGATACCGATGTGGCTATCGAAATCAACGGCATGAATAAATGGTATGGTGACTTTCATGTTCTGCGCGACATTAACCTGAAGGTTATGCGCGGCGAGCGTATCGTGATCTGTGGTCCATCGGGTTCTGGAAAGTCCACTATGATCCGCTGTATCAACCGTCTTGAAGAGCATCAGAAGGGCCGTATCGTTGTCGACGGTATTGAGCTGACTTCTGATCTCAAGAAGATTGATGAGATCCGCCGTGAAGTCGGTATGTGCTTCCAGCACTTCAACCTTTTTCCGCATCTGACCATTTTGGAGAACTGTACGCTGGCTCCAATCTGGGTTCGCAAGATGCCTAAGAAGCAGGCTGAAGAAGTTGCGATGCATTACCTTGAGCGCGTGAAGATCCCTGAGCAGGCCAACAAGTACCCAGGTCAGCTTTCCGGTGGTCAGCAGCAGCGTGTGGCAATTGCCCGTTCGCTGTGCATGAACCCGAAGGTTATGCTGTTTGATGAGCCGACATCCGCACTTGACCCTGAGATGATCAAGGAAGTTCTGGACGTGATGATCGGTCTGGCGGAAGAGGGTATGACCATGCTTTGTGTGACCCACGAAATGGGCTTTGCCCGTAAAGTGGCAAACCGCGTGATCTTTATGGATCAGGGGCAGATTGTTGAGCAGAATGAGCCAGAGCCATTCTTCACCAATCCGCAGCATGAACGTACTCAGCTGTTCCTCTCCCAGATCCTCAATCACTGATCTGGATAGAGTTCTCAATTCAAAGCCTCGCTGTTTCAGCGGGGCTTTTTTCTTGTCTACTGTCTGCCGTTTTCACAGTTTGCCCCTCGCCACGTCTTTCCTTGCAGAGCATTGCTCTCAACAAGGAAAACAAAATGGCAGACTTTGATCTTTATGCTGGTATCGTCCAGCACTCCCCGAAATCCTGTGGTGCTTACTGTGTGAATGCGGCTCTTGCGCAACTTGGCTTTATGCCTAAGGCGACGGACGTAAATACGCTCAATGCGGCTGATCTTACCAAAGGCTATGATGTCACAACCGATCCTGGGCGCATCAATTTATGGCGGCTGAGTCACTTGATTTATCATCGCTTGCAGATTGCTGAGGTGGTGACGACACAGACTTATAAAGTTTCAGGAAATCTGGAACTTGATCTTACAGCCTCACCAAATCCAACTGCACTTTATAAAGAAAATGATGATGGGACGGTTGATTTGGAGAACAGCCCTTCGGGTATGGTTGCTGTTGCGAAAACTCTTGCCCCGGGTCTGGCAAAGAATATTATTTATTACACTGCATTCGGCAAAGGCTTGTTCAATAACTTCAAAGTTCTGAATGCGGCTGGTGGTTATCTCTTCAATCGTGAGGAAGACTTGATTCAGAACAAGCTCGGCAAGACTGTGAGCCTGTCCACCGTGACCAATATTCCGTTCCAGACCAATCAAGTAAACCTTATTCTGGTGCAGTATGCGGGCACCAATACGATGCATTGGGTTGCTGGTACGCGTCATCTGACGGATACGGATAAGGCCATGATTTATGATCCGGCGACAGGTGATGTTCTTGAAATTGCGACCACCGGTAACTTCAAACCGCAGACCAGCCCTTCCGCAAAGCCAGCGACACAGATCGGTCCGAACTCCTACGAGTTTCCAGGCATCTGGATACGGTTGGGAGCTTAACGTGGTGTGCTGCAAGATGATATTGCAGAGTTACAAGGCCTGTGCGCTTCTTACGGCGGCGCGCAGGCCTCTGCGTTGGGCGCCGGGGCTGCTCCATGATTTTAAGAGGAAGTCGCGGATGTCGGCGTGGTGGGCTTTGGTGAACTGAGCGGTTTCCAGTGCATCTACGATACGAGAGGTGCGGATGCCCTCGTTTGCGGCGTAGGCGATCTGGTCCGGGTGTCTGCGTGCGGTTGCCCGGCTGATGGGCTGGCCGTTCTTGCCCAGAATGTCACCTTCTGTGTTGGTTCGCGGGATTGCCATGTGGTGTACGGCGACAACCTCCCAACGGCTGTTAAAGACGGGGGAGCCTGAGCTTCCCTTTTGCGTATCGCCGGAGTACCAGCAAAACATGTGTGCATCAGTTCCATTTTCAATATGCAGAAGGTGGTTGTTATGGACGACCACGGCTTTGTTGCGTCCAAGGGGATGCTGAATGATATTAATCGGATCTCCCTTCTTGATTTTGCCTTGCTGGCGGATGAGGGCGTGCCAGCCATAATGGTCCAGTGGAATGAAGTTTGGATCTTCGTCCACGACGGCCGCGATGGCGATGTCCAGTTCTTCGTTGGCCCAGAAAAAACGGTCTGGTTCAATGGAGCAGATTTTTGAAGGCGTCTGCTTGCCAATGCGGTTTGCTTCTGCTCCCAGCTCAAAGAAGTGCTGGCGTGCTTCGTGCTCATTGGGCAAAACATGATGGTTCGTCATGATGAGACCGTGCCCGACGAGAAAGCCGGTGCCGAACCTAAGTCCTTCAACATGCTCAATTCTGCCAACTGAGCGCGCGGCATATAGGCCGTATTCAAAGAACTCGATTGGGAGGAGGTCGTTGCGCGCGCCGATCAAAGCTTCCTTGCCCAGTCTTGAGAGATCCTGCACGTCATCCTCAAAGATTGAGGGCTGTGCAGAGATGGCACAGCCTTCTGACAAGGCGAGCGTGGCCTGCCGCTTCTGATAGAGATTCAAGCGTTCCCGGCTATCTGTCTCCGCTTGTGTGCCTGCAAGAATTGCACTGCGCGTCTTGTTTAAATCCCCCAGACGGCTTTGCAATCTATGAGTCGCTTTTTCAAGTAATACATTGTTTAAGTTATGTAATTTAAGGGTCATGAAAAGTACCTTTAAATTGTTATCTGCATATGGCAAGCTTAACCATAAGATCACCTCTTGTGTAAAGTTTATCTGTAAATCTAGGAGGGGGAATACTATGAAAATTACATATGATGAGTTTTTGAAAATTGCTCGGGATCCAAGTGTTCCGGAGGAACAACTTCTAAAATACTGTGACGTGGTTGAGCATTCAGGTGCATTTGATATACAGTTTCGAATAAAACCTGACATGGTGCAGATGACTGAGGCTGATCAGGAGTTTGAGAATGCTCTTCAGATCGGTAATTGGGCGTCTCGCATCCGCCGATACTGGCGGTTCAAGGATGCGCTCAGGGATCATCCTGAACGACCTATGCTGATTTCAGAGGGAGACAGCTGGTTTCAGTTTCCGATCCTGATTGATGACGTCATTGATCATCTCAGCGCACACTTCAACATTTACTCGCTAGACGCTGCCGGGGATACGGCGCAAAACATGGTGTATGGCGCGAACCGGGCGCGTCGCCGCGAGTATCTTTCAGCGCTGCGAGACTACAAAGATCAGGTGTCCGGGTTCCTGTTTTCTGCTGCCGGGAATGATGTCATTGGCGAGGACCCGGATACCGGTGTTGCTGTGCTCTTTGATGTCCTGAAGGACTTCAACGGTGATATAACTGATGTGGAGGGGCACATTGACCGTGTGGTGTTTGATGAGAAACTTGCTTTCCTCAAAGGAGCTTATGAGCGGGTGATCAGCGACATTCGCGGTGTTGCGGAACTGCAAGAGATGCCTGTCTTCGTGCATGGATATGATTACGTGTTCCCATTCAGATGGGAGGGAGATACGCGTGATCCGCTGCATGCGGCTCAGGATGAGTGGCTGGGTGAACCACTGTCAGATCGCAATATTCCGAGCGTGCTTGGGCGTAAGATTATCAGCGCTATGTTAGACGAGCTTTATAACATGCTTGATGGTCTGGCGGCGAGCGATGCTAATGTCATCGTGGTTGATTGCCGAGGGGCTATGCCAAATCTGACGGACTGGGTGGATGAGATTCACGGCACGTCTGATGGATTTGCAAAGGTGGCGAGCCGGTTTAAGGCTGCTATTGATCAGGCCCTTGTGGCGCAAGGTGCCATGACCTGATTTATTGAGGTGAGTGATTGTTAGTGCACCGGTCTTGAGTACCGGTGCACTTTCCATTTGCTGATGGGGCGGCGTGAATTGCTTTCATTGCATGCAGATATCATGCAAGAATTTGCTCGATGCCTGCCTTTGCTGTGAGTTCCAGTTCTTCTCGTGAAGTGCCGGAGCGGGCGCGCAGGGACAGGCCGTTCAGCAGGCAGCCCAGAAGGTTGCCGGTGATTTCAGCGGTTTGTTTTGGCTGGATTTTCCGGTCTCTGATCGCGGTTTCAACTGTTTCGCGCATGGTCTGGTCGATCCGGTCGAGGACCATTTTCAGGACTTCTTTGATCTCTTCATCTGCGCCTGCTTCAGATGGGGCCGTACAGGTGACGAAGCAGCCCATCGGTCCGCCATCACTCTTTGATGCTTTGGGCCGGTAGATCTCCATGGCCTGCATAAAGACCTTCTCCAGTCCGCGTGAGATCTCTGTCTCGGACAGGATGGCCGCTTCTGTGCGTTTGCCCATCATTTCGGCGAAGTGCTCCAGGCACTTGATGTACATGTCCTTCTTGGAGCCGAACGTGGCGTAAAGGCTTGGGCGGTTGATTCTGGTCTCTGCGGAGATCTGGTCCAGGCTGGTTGCTGAGTAACCGTTTTCCCAGAAAATCCGCTGAATTGTGTTCAGCGCTTCGTCTTTGTCAAAAAGGCGCGGGCGTCCGCGTGGGCGTGATGGACTCATTTATGTACCGCTTCGCATGAAAATATTGAGCTCAGAATATTGATGCGATACGGTACTTAATTATTCATGTTTTTGGAAGAGTGAGTTATTTCTGTGACGGCAAAGAATTGTAGAGCCTCTGAGCGTGTGATGGGTAACCTGAACTGGGGGTATGGCGAAGGAGCATACAGCAACGGGCGATTGACGCCTTTGGAGCATCTCAAACTGGTTGGTAATCTGGTGCGCACGCAGCTGGTTGAGCTGGGGGATGGCGTGAAAGACCGGATGGGCTTGTTAGCACCGGTTTCTTCTGAGCTGGAAGCACTGCTACCTGCTGAGACGGCGTTGGTGCGCGATAGCCTGGATTTTGCTGTTGAGACGCATGATACGAGATTGTTGCATCACAGCTGGCGGACTTATCTGTTTGGCGTGCTGCTGGGGGAGTATGCGGGTGTGCCATTTGATCGGGAGCTCTTGTTCTCAGCTGCTATTTTGCATGGCAGTGGGCTGATCAACAATCGTGAGATCCATGTGCATGAGTGCTGCTTTGCTATCTCCGGGGCGGAGGTGGCCTGCCATCATTTATCAGCTTGCGGACATGACGGTGATACGGTGCATATGGTTGGGGATGCGATTGCGCTGCATCTGAATGCCTATGTGTCGGCGCGGGTGCATGGGGGCGAGGCGTATCTGGTCAATCGCGGGGCGATGTGTGATCTGTTTGGGGCAGGGCATCGCCGTCTTGCCAAGTCCAGCGTGGATGAAATCATGCAGAAGCATCCGCGAGAGGGTGTGATTGAAGTGTTGGAGTTTGAAACTGCGAACCACCTGAAAGGCACGCGGCCTTATGTGCTGACCAAGCTGACAGGCGGAAAGGAGCCGAAGACTGCGTTTGATATCTACGGCGTATAGCGCCGCCTAAAGCACCAGTGAGAGCAGCTTTTGAACTTTGGTGTGCTGCTGTTGCGTGTCTTTGTATTCGCCGCAGACACAGCCAATTGCGACGTGGATCATGAAAGCGCGGACGGAGACTGCACCGAGTTTTGGATCAATTGCTCGAATAGATTTATCCTGCTGGCCCTTCTCAACACTTGCTTGAAAGAGCGCATCAATGCTGATTGCGACATTGATAAAGTATTCTGCTCTGGTGCCTTTTTCCCAACCAGCTACATCTATGAAGATGCGCAGGAATTCTGGTTGTTTTTCAAAGTATTCCAGAATTCCCATGAGAGATTGATTCAATACATCCCGCCCATTGAGGGGGCTGCTTTCTGCTGCCTTGTGAAGACTGTCCACGCAGGCTTTCAGTTCCTTCAGGCCGATCTCAGCAAACAGTCCCAGCTTGTCGCCGAAGTGGGCGAAGAGTGTGCCTTTGGAAACGTTGGCTTGCTCGGCAATGCTCTCTGTGCTGACCGCATTGAAATTGCCTTCATTGAACAGGCTCGTTGCCGCCACCAAAATGCGCTGGCGGGTTTCCTGTGCTCGTTTTTGTTTGACCTGAAGCATGGTTCCCTCAATCTGAATAATATGACTATGGTCAAAAAAATAAATTGACCGCAGTCAAATAAATGGAGCTTGCATGACAAACAGAATTTTTGTGTTTAGCGGTCATCTCGGAGAGGATCGTCTTGGGCATGCACTGGCTGAAATATATGCCGAAGCTGCACGTCAATCTGGGGCGGAGGTTCGTGTGATGAACCTGAGCGCTATGAACTTTGAGAGTGCGTTGCTCTCAGGCGACTTCAAAGGAGATCAGGCGCTGGAACCGGATGTGGCTGCATTTCAGGAGAACCTGAAATGGTGCAGTCATTGGACGCTAATTTATCCGCTGTGGTGGGGTGGTATGCCGGGGCCTATGAAGGGGCTGCTGGACCGCGCCTTGCTGCCGGGTGTTGCCTTCAAAATGGTGGAAGGGGAAGAGCTGCCCGTGAAGCTTTTCAAAGGCCGTAGCGCACGTGCGATTATCACCAGTGATACAGCGGCGCATTACTATGACGAGCTTTATGACTGTGCTCATGACAAGGTCATGGGGCGTCAGATACTGGACTTTATCGGGATTGAGGAGCACAGCTTCAAGATGTTCTCGCCAATGTATCTGGCGAGTGAGGACGAGTGTGCTTCCTGGATTGCTGAAATAACTGAGCTTGGCAAACAGGACGCAGTTGCGCGACAGGATGTGTTAGCCGTTGCATAAAGAAAAGCCATGCAAGTCAGTGACTTGCAGGGCTTTGTTGCGAATATGATTCTGGTTTAACTCAGGCCGGTTCGCTGATGACTTCAGTCTTAGAGCTTGAGCCCCATTCGGTCCATGAGCCATCGTAAAGCGCGTTTTTGGTGAAGCCAACTTGTTCCAGAGCCAAGGTGATGACAGCTGCTGTCACGCCTGAACCGCAAGAGGTGATCACCGGAGTGGAGGCGTCCACACCAGCCTGCGCGAAGATGTTCTGCAGGTCTTCTTTGGAGCGCAGCTTGCCGTCGTTCAACAGCAGGCCAAATGGCAGGTTCAGAGCACCTGGCATGTGGCCGGCGCGCACACCTTCGCGTGGTTCCGGTGCCAGTCCTTTGAAGCGCTCTGGTGCGCGTGCGTCAAGCACAAGGTGACTGCTGGTTTCCAAGGCATTCTGCACCTCATTGAGGTTGCGCAACATGTCGTTGTTCAGCATGGCTGTGAAGTGGCGTTCCATGCGGGCTGGCACTTCGTCAGAGATCGGATAGCCTTCTTCCTTCCACGCAGGCAAGCCACCGTCCAGCACGAAGACGCTCTTTACACCAAAGGCGCGGAACATCCACCAGACGCGGGCTGCGGAGAAAATGCCCATGCCATCATAGACAACGATGGTCTGGCCATCGCCAATGCCCATCTTGCGCATTTTGGATGAGAACACGTGTGGCTCTGGCATCATGTGCGGGAGTGGAGAATTCTGGTCGGACACGTCGTCAATGTCCATGAACAGTGCGCCGGGAATATGCTCTTGCTCGTATTCCTTTTTGGCGTCGCGCTCCATGGCAGGCAGAAACCAGGAAGCATCAATGATAACTACATCAGGAGCATCAAGGTGATCCTTGAGCCAGCTTGTCGAAACAATCGGGTCCTGAGCCATGTTTTAGTCCTCCAACTGGATACGGACGCGTCTGTTCTGACGGCCTTTTTTCTCAATCTTAGTGATTACAGCTTTGCCAATCTGTGCGGTTTGAGACACGTGCGTTCCGCCGCATGGCTGCAAATCAACATCTTCCCCAATTCTTATCAGCCTTACCCGTCCGCTGCCCATAGGTGGTTTTACACTCATGGTTTTTACAAGGCCAGGATTGGCAGTTAATTCGTCGTCTGTGATCCATTCCTGCGTCACGGCATGATCACTAGCAATGAGGTCCTGAAGCTTGCCTGACAGCTCTTCCTTGTCCAGTGCTGCCTCGAGAATATCAAAGTCCAGACGGCCTGTGCCATCGCTGATCTGGCCACCGGTGACCGGGAAAGGCAGAACAACGGAGAGCAAGTGCAACGCTGTGTGGACACGCATGCGCTTGTAGCGGGTCTCCCAGTCAATGTGCGCGGTGATTTTTGCGCCGCTGGTCAGTCCTGCTGGAAGCTCGGTGCCCTCAGTTGGTACATGCACAACCTGGCTGCGGTCTCTGGAATAGACACCTGTTGCGATTGGAATGCGGGTGCCATCTTCCAGCTCAAGAGAGCCGCAGTCGCCCGGTTGGCCACCGCCATTGGGGTAGAAGCAGGTCCGGTCCAGAATGATGCCACCTTCCGGTGTGATTTCACTTACAACCGCTTCGCTGCTGCGTAGGTAAGCCTCTTCTCGGTACAAATGTTCGGTCATGGAATAATCTCAAATGGATTGGAACAGGTGCGCCATGAAATGTATTGGCACACCTTTTAACTGGTGATCTTAAGCGGTGGAGCGGGCGCTGAGCAGCTTCACAGCGAAAGCTGCCATGATGCCGGCGAAAGAATAGTCGAGGATGCGCATCACCCGCGGTGAGCTGCGCAGGAACTTGGAGACAGCAGAAGCCCCAAACACCATTACCAGACTGCTTGGCACGTTCAGCAGAATGAAGAAGAAGCCAAGGAACAGCAGTTTGGATGTTGCGTATGGATCAGACGCGGACACAAACTGTGGCAGGAAGGTTACGAAGAACAGCACAACTTTCGGGTTGAGCAGGTTGATCGTGACAGCCTTAGCCCAGATGGCTCTTGGTGTTTCGCGGGATGCTTCTCCTTCTTCCAATGAGAGGGCTGAGCCGTTGTGCAGGATCTGGAAGGCCAGGTAGACCAGATAGAGCGCGCCCACTGTTTTGAGGATTTGGAAGGCAAACTCAGATGCAGCGAGCAGCGCGGAGATGCCGATGGCTGCCAGAAACGCATGGATCATGATGCCGTTTGTTGCGCCGATGATCGCAACCAGTCCGGCTTTTCGGCCCTGTGTGAGCGTTTTGCTCATGAAGAAGGTCATGTCCGGTCCGGGTGTAATGGACAGGATGAAGGCAGCAAGGGTAAAGCCTGCCATCACGCTTAGTTCAGGCACAAAATACATGCGAAAAGCCCTCTGGGTTATTATTCTCAATTGGCCCTAACGTATTTTACTGCCCCCGCGCAAGTCTACTGAATTGTCCTCATTATTTCGAAGGGTGCTCTAAAGAGTTTCGGACTTATTGGAAGCATCATTGCTCGCAATGATAGCCGGGCGTATATCCATGCGAGAAATTGAGAGGTTGCCTTTAAGCTGAGCCAGAAACAAAAGCGCTTCAGATACCGCTTCGTATGATGTGGCAGCTTCCTGAAACAGTTCTGTCATGTCTTCTGTTTCCCGAAGATTGTCTGGGATGATGACATGGCTTTGCATCCCGTAGGCGTAGAGATCGCCTTGCAGGCTTTCAGAAAATCGAAGTATTGCTGCTTTGGTTGCTGAATAGGCTGCCCACGTACTGGTAGCGCCTCGGTTGGTGAGGCCTGCCGTTGAGCCAATGAAAATGATTTTCCCAAATCCTTGGTGTTTTCCGTGTTTCATGAAAGCTTTGGAGAGGAGCATTGGGGCTTTAAGTGTGATATCTGTTTCTGCGATGATCTCATCATCAGATAGCTCATCGAATGGCATGCCGCCGGTGTAACCTGAGGCGTTGTTTATCAAGATATCCAGTCGGCCATATTCAGCAAACGCGTCGGCGATGATTTCGTTGCAAGCTGCGGCATCTTTCACGTCCAGCGATTTCCAGTTGAGGCCCACTTTATCTTGCTTCTCAGAGGTGTCACGTGCGGTTGCTATGACTTCATTGCCTGCTGCCATAAACGCAACTGCTGTTGCATGACCTAATCCGCGGCCTGCTCCGGTAATCAAAACAACTTTTTTCTGTGCTTGGGTCATTCAATCAATACTCTAATGTTCAGGGCGAGCAATCGCTTTTGCAAAGGTAATCGGCGGCCAGGAAATAAGGACCTACAAAATAGGTGAGAACAGGCGGGCGGCCTGGGCGAGGACGCGGAAGGCGTAGCGGCGGTTGTTGAGTTCCAATCTGTCTGTCTGACGGGCGCCTTTGAAATCCTGCTGGAGCATCTCTTCTGTCTTCCTGATCATGTTCTGGCCCGTGAACCAGAGCGTGATTTCGAAGTTGATGTTGAAGGAGCGGTTGTCGAAATTGACTGTGCCGATGCCTGCCAGCTCCTCATCTATGAGGATGACCTTTTCGTGCAGGAAGCCTTCCAGATAGCGATAGACCTTGATGCCATGGCTGGCGAGATTATCTGCATGGGCATAGCTGGCGAGCCAGACGAGCCAGTGGTCGGCTTTTTCCGGCAGGAGGATGCGGACGTCCACGCCGCGCAAAGCGGCTGCATAGAGGGCTGTGAGGACCTCTATGCCCGGCACAAAGTAAGGGCTGACGATCCAGATGCGTTTCTTGGCTCTTGAAATGCTCTCCACAAACGTGATGGCGCAGTCTTCCTGAATGTCTGCCGGCCCTGTCGGCATGACCATGACGCTTTCTCCACCCGTTTGGGAGAATGAGGAGGGCAGCTCCAGTTGCAGTGTCTTGCCTGTTGCAAATTGCCAGTCTTCGCTGAAGGAGAGTGTGGCTGCGAGCGCTGCCGGGCCCGTGACTTTGACATGGGTGTCGCGCCAGTGACCAAACTCTTTTGACAGCCCCAGATACTCCTCACCGATGTTGTGGCCGCCGATCCAGCAGTGTTTGCTGTCTGTGACTACGACTTTGCGGTGGTTGCGGTAGTTGAGGCGCATGGGGCCGAGCATACGCATGAGGCGGTGACGTCTGTTGAACGCGCTGACGCGGACACCAGCGTCCTGCAGGCGCGTGAGGTACTGCGTGGAAAGAGAGCGGGAGCCGATGTCGTCGTAAAGCAGGCAAACGTGCAGGCCCGCTTTGGCGCGTTCTATCAAGGCATCTGCCAGTTCCAGTCCTGCGCTGTCTTCGCGGATGATGAAGAACTGGACAAGAACATGCCTTTCGGCGGTGCGGATGCCTTCAATGATGGAGGCAAACATAGCTGGACCATCGATGAGCAGGTCACACTGGTTGTTGGTGAGAAAAGGCACCGAGGCCACACGGGTGTGCACCGGCCACTGGCTGTTGGCTGCGCTGTCTACATAGGGGGTGTGACGATTGAGGACGTCTGCTTCAATCTGGGAGATATCATCGCGGACCTCGATGTAATCATCCAGCCGCTTCCATGCGAAGACGAAGTAGAGCGGGACCGTTGGCATGGGGATGAAAAACAGAGAGAGCAGCCAGGCAATGCTGCCTTGCGAGGTGCGCGAATACATGATCTCGCGAATGGCGCAAATGACTGCCAATGCGTAGAAAAGTACACTGAAAATTGCGATCAGGGGAAGAAGGCTAAATGAGGATTCCAAGCGCTACAACTCCTGTAATGCGAGGACCTACTTATAGCTGTGCCAAGAGGAATGGTCAAAACCTCTTGGCGTATTGTGTAATGCTTTCCGTTAAGGTCAGGCAGCTTCAAATGGAATGGCGATTTCGGACTTGCGTTCCATCCATTCTGGCACTGGCAGGCCTTTTTCGCGCAGGAAGGTCGGGTTGAACATCTTGCTCTGATAACGGGTGCCGTAGTCGCACAGTATAGTCACGATGGTGTGGCCCGGTCCCAGCTCCTTTGCCAAGCGGATTGCGCCTGCGACGTTGATGCCGGAAGAACCGCCAAGGCAGAGGCCTTCGTGTTCCAGAAGCTCGAAGTTGATCAGCAGGCCTTCCTCATCAGAGATGCGGTAAGGGATGTCGATCGGTGCATCTTCCAGATTGGCGGTGATGCGGCCCTGACCGATGCCCTCCGAGATGGAGGAGCCTTCGGACTTCAGTTCGCCGTGGGCGTAGTAGTTGTAAAGCGCTGCGCCGTGTGGGTCTGCAAGGCCGATCTTGATGTTCGGGTTCTTTTCCTTCAGGCCGATGCCGGTGCCGGCAAGCGTGCCGCCGGTGCCGACTGCGCAGATGAAGCCGTCCACTTTGCCGTCGGTCTGCTGCCAGATTTCCTGAGCGGTGGTTTCAATATGGCCCTGACGGTTAGCGGTGTTGTCGAACTGGTTGGCCCAGATGGCGCCTTGCGGGTGGGTTCTGTTCAGCTCTTCAGCAACGCGCTGCGAGACCTTGATGTAGTTGTTCGGGTTTTTATAGGGAACAGCCGGAACTTCGATCAGCTCAGCGCCTGCGATGCGCAGCATGTCTTTCTTTTCCTGAGACTGGGTCTCCGGAATGACGATCACGGAGCGATAGCCCAGAGCGTTGCCGACCAGCGCAAGGCCGATACCGGTGTTGCCTGCTGTGCCTTCCACAATGATGCCGCCCGGCTTGAGCGTGCCGCGTTTGACTGCGTCGTTGATGATGAAGAGGGCGGCGCGGTCCTTGACGGACTGACCCGGGTTCATGAACTCGGCTTTGCCGAGGATCTCACAGCCGGTTCGCTCGGAGGGGCCTTTGAGGCGAATAAGTGGAGTGTTGCCGATGGCTTCGATGGCAGAGGCGCGCGTATCCATAGTTTCTCTCAAATAATTCGTATGACCAAAAATCAGAATGCGGGTGTTTACCCCTTTTGAGACCACGCTACTGCGCTGACCTCACGAGAACAAGAAATGGGCTGCCAAAGGGTGCGTCAGACTAGGATATTATTCTCTTTGCAATTGCGCATGAGAACAAAATTGCTCACGGGCTGCGTGGCTTTCGAATGAGTGCGCTAAATGCGATTTGAGAGAGTATCGATTTGCGCGCAGTCCAGCCTTCGTCAGGATCTGCTTTCCAGCCAGGTGATGGCATCCTTGGTGGCTTTCCAGAGGATCTCACCGTTCTCACCTGCGCGCAGCATGAAGGAGTTGTGGACTTCCTTTGGGACGGGCTGCACCTCCAGCAGATTCACCTGCGTATCCAGTGCCGGGGCAAAAGCTTCCTTGCGGGTGATGACAAAGCGCTCATCGGTTGGCACGCGGGACTGGTCTTTCTTCAGGCTGGCAGACTGTAGTGCTTTGTTGTGAGTGGCAGGTTGCATCACGGTGACGGCAATGGCTCTGCCATCTGGCAGCAGATGCGTCTCGTTTTGCTGGACCTCGGAATTGTAGATCACCTCGCCGTGGGTATCGATGAGCTCTACCCACAGGGTCTTGCGGCCCTCAATTTCCACCTCACCAACCCAGATGGACAAATCACTCTCTAATGGATCGGCGTAGGGTGTTTTGGAGGGCGGAGCAACGGTGACGGCCAGATAGTCCTCTGGCATGGCGTAGGTGTTGCCATTGTCGGATTTTTCGATGAGCTGAGGGCCTGATGTTGTGGCAGGCGCGGAGGCGGGTGGCGTTTCTGCGTGCGAAGGCGCAGCCAAAGCGAGTGGCGCAGCGATGCAGGCGGCAAGAAACCCTGATCTTGTGAGATGCAACTTGAAGGTTTGCGGCAGACCGCAGGATGGCAACAGACTACTCATTTATGGCTCCCTGACTTTTACGCAGCAACTTTCCCGGAGGGGGCGCCTTATTATGTGCACTTCACTAGTCATCACTTAGTAATGATTATGATAATATGCACTAGATATATTAGAGGTATACGCATTTACTTAGAGTATCTATGCCATAATAATTGTATATAAATTATGTTTCGCGTATTTATACTTTCAGGTTATTTAGATGCTATTATGTAAAATTTTCATTGTGTTGATTTGCTATAGAATTTGGATAGAACTGTGATGTAGATCGCAGTTTGTACATATGGCAAAAAAATCTAGTATTTTTCCGCATGAGCTAAGCTTTTGAAAGAACAGCGCTTCATTTCGGCCAATTTTTTGTGGGTGCCAAGGGCTGTCGGGCGGCATTTGGGCTCGTGGCTGATATGCACAGCTCTCCAGACTTATGAACTGCCTGAAAATTGAAGGAGCCAGAGCTGGGTCAGTGGGTGGCTATATGCAGGATCAGGGTGAGTTTTAGCGCAAAATGGAACGCCTCCGCTTTTGTGCGGAAGAGAGTTCTACCCAAATGGACTTTATGTCTTCGGCCAGCGGCACTTGATAGTGCTGCACCTTCGCTTCGCGTGAACATGGTTTTCTACCCATCATTTTTCTTGTTTTCTGGATAGACGCGCGCGCACGTGTTTTGTGAAGAGAAGAGATGTTTAAGAAGAAGGGGAGGATAAAGAGAAAAGTATGGCTCCCCGGGCCGGATTCGAACCAGCGACCAAGCGGTT